>JAAYUT010000132.1 GCA_012517485.1 Candidatus Atribacter fermentans | reverse complement strand
TGAGTCGACCCAGTATTGAATTGATTTAATAAACGACCAATAGTTTTACTGGCTAAGCGCTGAAAACCAAAAAAGGATATTCCAACTAAAAAAATGATGAATATCGTTAGGGCGGCAATAAACCTTTTCAAGATTTTACTCCAAAATCACAACGCTACCCGTAAAAGAACCCTCTAATACAAAAGGAAGTGAAACGACTTCAGAAATGAAGTTTTGCTGATTATCACTGGAAAAGGTCTCACTCTTACTTTTCAATTCAATCTTAATACCATTGGATTTTAATTGTTTTACTTTTTCATTGATATAATGATCAAGATCAGTTTGTGACGGAGGGATTTGAGCGTTTTCATCACCCCAATTCAAACCTCGTACCACGACCTAGGCTTCACCAGGAATAAAATCTTTTGGAATCAATAAACCAAAATCAAGACTCTTCACACCTTGCCGATATAGGTTTAAATCGATTCGTCCCTTTAAATCGGTTCCTCTTTTCACATCAACTGGCAAAAAGAGATTTCTAAAGGTGGCTTCTCGAATATCTGGAATAAATACAATTTTAATATTTATTTTTTCTGCTTTTATTGATTGAAAGGGATTTTTAAAAATATCTTCAAGAATTTTCCCTAAATTATTCGAAGTAAAACTGGAAATATCGATTTTACTCACCCAAAAAAATTCATTTTGAAAGTGAAAATCATTCCCTTCAATCGTTAAAGTTACTTTAACACTTCCTGGTTTTTGACTATCTAATGCTTGGTCAATGGAGTTTAAAATAATTTCCGGAAAAAACTCTACGACAACATTTTCATCTTGAACGATCTCAAAGTTATTTCGAGACAAAACACCTTTTTCATTACCGATTTCAATTTCGGCTTTTATAACCTTTGGCATCACTCCCAACCGACCAGCTATTCCTGCGCTTCGGTCTTCATCTACTATCCCAATTGGTTGAATGGGTGTACCAACTTTGAAGGGAAAATCTTTGCCTTCCAAGCTGAAATTTACATACATCGAAGACAAAAAATAATTTACCTTTCCTTGATGAAGGAAGGGATGCCCAAAGGCTAAAATTTTGTTATCATCCCGCCAAGTTAATGTCCCTAAACTGACAACATCAACATCACCATGAATTAATTGAACACCAATAGCGCTTCCTGGTTGAATTTCGATTGATGGTGGGTTAGAACGTTGACTGTAAAAAATTGCGGGCAAAGAAATAATTTTCCGAGATAAAAAGCCCTCTTTTTCCTGAAGCTTTTTCCCAGCTCTTTCACTCAACCCAATTGTAAAAATGACGGAACTGGGGGCAACTTCTAAAACTGCTGAAGAATCCGGCACATTTTCCCATATTTTAAGCATAGCTTCAATTGGTGTCACTACTCCAATTAAATTATCTTTAGTTTCCCAACTATAGGCTAAGGCTCCGGCTAACTTCCCATTAAAAAAAATGGGGCTTCCGCTCATTCCGGCTGAAATCCCACCCAATTTTTTTATTTTTTCATCGGTTACTTTGACCACTATATAACTTTGGTTGATGTCTTTTCCAATGACAACATCCAATACCTCAACGTCAAAATTCTCAATTCTCGTCCCATAAAAAACGCTTTTGCCAATCCCTTCCATATTGCGTCTCACCGATTGGATCGGGAAAAAGGGAACATTCTCAGCATAACTAGCAGAGGAAATATGCACTATCAAAAAACTTAAGAAAAACAGTAAGAATATCAACCCGAATGGTTTTGATTTCAAGGGCTAACTATTCCTCCTTTTGGTATACAAGAAACCCTCGCGGAGGGATTTTAAATTATCCAATACTTTCCCTGCCCCTAAAGCCACACAGGATATTGGATCTTCGGCTACGTAGGTTGGTGTTGCCAATGCTTTTCCAATCATTTCATCCATTCCATGGAGAAGGGATCCTCCACCGGTTAAACAGATTCCTTTTTCACCAATATCAGCAGCTAACTCGGGAGGAGTATGCTCTAAAATAATTCTTGCCGCATCAACAATTGAGGAGAGAGGTTCTGAAAGGCATTTATATATCTCGGAAGCAGTAATAGTAATCATTTTTGGAAGACCTGATACCAAGTCTCGCCCTTTTACATCAGCCGCTTTTTCTTCTCGTGGTGGAACTGCCCATCCAATTTCTATCTTTAGAATCTCAGCCGTTCGTTCTCCAATCATAAGGTTAAACTTTTTTCGAAGGTGTCGTATAATTGCCTCATCTAATTTGTCTCCTCCCACTCGAACCGATTGGCTAATAACAACACCACCCAAAGAAAGAACCGCAATATCTGTCGTTCCCCCGCCGACATCGATAACCATGTTTCCCGAGGCTTCGGTAATATCTAAACCAGCTCCCAATGCAGCTGCCATTGGTTCTTCAATCAGAAATGCTTTTCTGGCACCTGCATGATAAGCAGCATCTAAAACAGCTCTTTTCTCTACTTCTGTACCGCCTGAAGGAACGCATATAACAATATCGGGCTTAAAAATACTCCTTCCACAGGTTGATTGTATAAAATAAGTCAACATTTTTCGGGTAATCTCATAATTGTCAATAACTCCATCTTTAAGAGGCCGATGGGCAACGATATACTCAGGGGTCTTTCCAATCATTTCTCTGGCTTCCTTACCAATAGCTAAGATTTTATTCGTTCCTTTAGCCAGCGCTACTACTGAGGGCTCATTCATCACGATTCCTTTTCCATGAACATAAATAAGAGTGGTTGCCGTTCCTAAATCAACACCTAATCGCTTATTCCACATAGAGAAAATCCTCCTGTTTATTCGTTAACCCTCTTTATTGAGGCACCAAGTTTAAGTAGTTTCTTTTCTAAATTAGCATATCCTCGGTCAACATGAGAAATACCATAAACATCAGTGGTTCCTTCTGCCGCTAAACCCGCTAAAACCAAGGCCGCACCTGCCCGTAAATCAGAGGCGGTAACCTGGGTTCCGGTTAATTTTTCCACACCAACAACTATTGCACTTCTCCCCTCAACTTTTATATTTGCTCCCATTCTTTCCAATTCTCCTACATGGGCAAACCGATTCTCAAAAACTGTTTCAGTTATGACACTTACCCCATCAGCTAAACAGAGAAGAGTCATAAATTGAGCTTGCATATCAGTCGGAAAACCGGGATAAGGCATGGTTTTTATATCAGTTGCACGAGGTTTTTCTTTCATAGAAATGAAGAGGCCATCTTCAGATATCTTGGAAATTTTAGCACCGATTTCTTCTAATTTTGTAACAATAGAACGCATGGCAATATGGTTAACTCCCCTGATTTCCACATCTCCACCAGTAATTGCAGCTGCAACACAAAATGTACCTGCTTCGATTCGATCTTTAATGATTGAATATTCACAGCCATATAACTTAGGGGTTCCATGTATGACAATGGTATCAGTTCCAACACCATCGATTTTTGCACCCATCGCCATGAGAAAGTTTGCTAAGTCAGTTACCTCTGGTTCTCTTGCTGCATTGGCGATAACCGTATCTCCTGGAATAACCGAAGCCAACATCATTATATTTTCAGTGGCACCAACACTTGGAAAATCCAAGTAAATTTCACCAGAGTGTAATTGATCGGTCCAAGCTTCAACATATCCCGAATGCATTGATACCTGAACACCTAAGTGAAGAAATCCTTTTATATGAAGGTCAATAGGTCTTGAACCAATTGCACATCCACCGGGAAGCGGTACTTGAGCCCTTTTCAATCGTGTAATGAGTGGGCCTGTAACTAAAAAAGAAGCTCTCATTTTTCTGATTAATTCGTAAGGTGCATCCGACTTGATGAGAGAATGTGGGAAAATTTGATAGGTTCCTTCTGCCAACTTCTCAATCCTGACCCCTAATCCTTGAAGAACTAAGATCATCGTATTTACATCTAATAGATCGGGAACATTTTTTATAATAGATGGTGTCTCACTTAAAAGCGTTGCGGCGAGAATAGGAAGCGCGGCATTTTTAGAACCACCAATTTCTACTATACCCGACAAGGGATTTCCCCCATTGATTACAAACTTTTCCACACTCAATCTCCCTTTCAATCTCAAAACCTTTTCATTCCGGAAAGGATACGCGCCCTGAGTAAGAATTCCTTTTTATATTTTTCTATAAACACTTTCTCAATATTATATCTTATTCTGAATGATATTTTTCAATCTTTTTTAATTACTTTTCTTTCCTATAATGAAGTATTTTCTGGTGTTGATGCTGAATCATCTCCCTTTTTTGGGGTTGGTGAATTAAACTCAAATCCTATTTTTCCACCTTCTTGAAGAACTAAGCAAGCTTTAAAAAATTTTCCTTTCTTTGACTTAAAACCAGAAATAACATCTGTCTTTCCTTGTGTAATGAGCTTCTGGGCCTGATTGCGTGTTATCGTTTTTCCTAAAATTTTTTTCCACAAAGTAAAAGGGCAGCCTTCTTTCCAATGAACACAGGCAAAAGCACTGCGGTTTTCTTGAACTGGTGAACCGCATAATGGACAAAAACCTATATTCGTATTCATTTTAGACCGTTCACCATTATCTTTTTTCTCTTTAACCTTGGATACGATCTCATTAGTTAATTTTTTAATTTCATCCATAAACTCTTGCCGAGAAAATTGTCCCTTTTCGATTTGAATTAGTTTTTTTTCCCATTGCCCAGTTAATTGGGGTGATGCTAATTCAATAATTGGAATGCTTTCAATTAAATTGATGAGTTCAATGCCTTTTTGTGAAGGAATTAAAGTTTTTTCTTCTCTTTCTAAATATCCAACCTCTATTAACCGTTCGATGATTGCAGCTCTGGTAGCCGGGGTACCTAACCCCGATTCTTTCATTATTTCTTGCAATTCTTCATCATCTACAAGTTTTCCCGCTCCCTCCATAGCAGAAAGAAGAGACGCTTCAGTATAGCGTGGTGGTGCTTTGGTTTCTTTTTCTTCAACCCAAACTTTTTCGGTTTTTACTGTGGTTCCAATTTCAATTTCCGGGAGATATTCTGATTCTTCTGATGTCGCTTCTTTTCCGTAAACCTTTCTCCATCCTGGTTCAATGAGTACCTTCGATTTACTGATAAAGTTCTCATTATTGACCTCAGTTTTTATTCGTCTCTGAGCCCATATTGCTTCAGGATAAAAAACTGAAAGAAAGCGTTTGCAAATCAGATCCATGATTTTTTGATCATCTCGGCCCAGAGCTTCCCATTTAATTTTTTCTCCAGTTGGTATGATAGCATGATGATCAGATACCCGGCTATTGTCAAACACTCTTCTATCTTTCAAGGCATTTTTTATATCTAAAGGCTCATGAGTCAGCTCTTTGAATCCACACTTATGAAGCATATTCCATCCAGTAACCACTTGATCAACTAAGTCATGAGAAAGAAAACGTGAATCTGTTCGTGGGTAAGTAATAAGTTTGTGGGTCTCATAAAGTTTTTGAGCCGAATTGAGGGTTCTTTTAGCAGAAAAACCGAAAATTTTGTTCGCATCGCGTTGCAATTCGGTAAGATCGTAGAGAAGAGGATGTTGTTCTTTGGTTTTTTTGTCCGAAAACTCGGTTACTTTACCGGTTTGACCTTGAACGTTTTGTTCAATTTGCCAAGCACGCTGCTGATCATATACTCGATCTTCACCATCAATCCACTTCCCTATATAAGTCCCCTGTAGCGATGAAAATTCAGCAAATATTTCCCAATAAGGTGTAGGTTTAAAGCCCTGAATCTCTTTTTCCCTTTGAACTAAAATTGCTAAAGTTGGAGTTTGAACTCTGCCAACTGACAATAGAATTTTAAAGCGAGCAGTAAAAACCCGAGTCCCATTTATTCCCACCAACCAATCGCTTTCCGATCGGCATTTCGCTGCTTCAGCTAATAATTCCATTTTTTCGCCAGGAAGAAGATTGCGAAATGATTGGTGAATTGCAGCAGTCGTCATTGATGAAAGCCAAAGTCTTTGAAATGGTTTTTTGGTTCCGATATATTCATAAATATATCTAAAAATGAGCTCTCCTTCCCGTCCCGCATCGCATCCATTGATAATTTTTTCAACTTCATTTGATTCAATGAGATCTTTGATGACCTTTATTCTTTTCTCATTTTTATCAATTGGTTTTAAAAGAAATTTATCGGGAATAAAAGGAAGAAGACTTAACCTCCAAACCTTATATCGTTTCTCATAATCCTCTGGTTCAGCTAAAGTTATAAGATGACCTACTGCCCATGTAATATAATATTCTTCATTCTCCAAATATTCTTTTCTATTGGTAAATTTCCCTAAAACTTTGGCTATATCTTTAGCAACACTCGGTTTTTCCGTAATGATTAAAGTTTTACCCATGTCTTACCTCGATTCCTATCCAATCAATGATATAAAGAATGGTTTTAAAATCATAATCAGGGGAAGGTGTTACCTATTCTGTTAAAAACAAAATAATTTTTAAGATCAATTTTTCGGAAAAAAAAGTTTTAGAAATGACATTATTTTTATTGCTTATTTTAAGTCATTCGCCAAGGTTGAATGAGTTTTAAATAAAAAAATATTATCCTCTTCCACAACCAATTTTCTGAAACTCATATTGTTTATAAATAAAATTGATAACTGGAATAAAAAATTACTTCACCCAATGAACTCTGGGTAGGTATTATATTGGACTTGGGTATATACGTCAAATAATCAATCAACAACCAGAGGAAAAACGGGGCAACTCAAAAAAGCACAAATTTCTATTCAATGAGATTAATCCTACGATAATGAATTTTCCCTGATTCAAAAAGATCTCCACCATAACAGTCATAAGCAACAAATAATGGTAAATCACGAACCCACAGCCGAACCAAGGCTTGGGTACCTAAATCCTCGTAGCCTAACAAATCGGAGCGAACGACAAAGCTCGATAAATAGGCTGCAGCACCACCACAGGCAATAAAATATACTGCAGAATACTTTTCAAGAAGCTTTTTTACCTCTGGACTGCGTTCACCTTTGCCAATAGTCGCTCTTAGTCCTCTTTGAAGAAAGTATTCTAAAAATTGATCCATACGGCTGGAGGTAGTTGGCCCAACCGATCCAAAAACCTTTTCTGGTGGCGTTGGACTTGGGCCAGCATAGTAAAAAGTTGCGTTCATTAAAGGAAAAGGGAGTGGTTTTTCCGATTTCAGATCAGCAATCATTCGTCGATGAGTTTCATCACGAGCACAATAAATTTCTCCATTTAATAACACTCTATCACCGCTATGCAAGATTAAAACATCGTCAACACTCAAAGGTGTTTTTAAAATATATTCATTGGTATTTTTCATTCCATTCACCACGATAACTTTTTTTGACGAAATATATGACATGAGCAAACCATACCAACCGGAAGGCTAGCAATATGAGTTGGATAACTCTCAATGTGAACTTCTAAGCACGTCACATTGCCTCCTACCCCTTGAGGTCCTATGCCTAGTTGGTTAATTTCATTTTTCCACTGCTCTTCCCATCGACGATAGGTTTGATCACGATTGGGAACCCCCAATGGGCGTCCAAGAGCACGAGACGCAAGATATAAAGCATAAGCAGCATTCCCTCCGATTCCGATACCAACAACCAGTGGCGGACAGGCTCGGTTCGCGTTTTTATCTAACTCATAAAGGATAAATTTTTTTATTTCATCGGGGGTGGTCCCCGGTGTCATCATTTTTAAAGCACTAATATTATCACATCCACCACCCTTGATCAAAAGATTAACATGAAGCTCATTCCCAGGAGATTGCTGAATAAATACAATCCCTGGTGTATTATCCCCAGTATTCTTCCCAATCAAAGGATCAGATAAAATTGATTTACGAAAATAGTTTTTTTGATAAGCTCGGCGAATGGCTTCATCCAATGCTTCTTGAAATGTTCCTCCCACCAATACAACTTCAATACCCATGGTAACTTCAGCCATAACCATACCGGTATCCTGGCAAAGAGGAAGATGCCGTTCTTGAGCAATGACGTAATTTTCTAATATCTCGGAAAGCATTTCACAAGCTGAATCATTCTTTTCTCCAGCTAAGGCTTCCATCATACAATTTCGTAATTTTTCCGAACATATTATATTCATTTCAACTAAAGCATTTTCCAATCTTGTAATTAAATCTTCAACCAAAATAAATTTCATCACTGGTTCTCCTTGGGAAGAGATATATATCCTAAATGCACTAAATCTTTTACCATATTTTGAGCTCTTTCTATAATATCTTTTACCTCTTGTTTTAATTCATCTAATTCTTTCATTTTTCGTGCAAAATTTTGTTCGATAGCAACTTGTGCGACTGCTAAAGCCTCATCAATAAATAGTTGCCATTCTTCCATGCTCGGAATGATGTAATCAGTGTGTAATCCCTTTTTTTGGGCAAATCGATAAATCGCCTTCGAAGCTGCTAAACACATGTCATCATTAATGCAGGCAGATTGAACAGACAAAACACCTCGAAATAATCCAGGAAAACCTAATGAATTATTGACTTGATTTGGAAAATCGGATCGCCCAGTTGCAACAATTTTAGCTCCGGCTTCCTTAGCCTCCCAAGGCCAAATTTCCGGATTGGGATTGGCACAGGCAAATACGATGGCATCTTTATTCATAGTTCGAATCCAATCGGGTCTAATTACACCCGGACCAGGTGTTGATAAAGCTATAAGCAGATCTCGATTAGCAATTGCTTCTTCTTTCCCACCCTTTAAATTATCCCCGTTCGTTATTTGGCACAATTCCCATTTCCAGGGATGATGTTCTTCTAAGTCCTTCCTCCCTCGATGAAGTGTCCCACTTCGATCACATAAAACCATGTTCTCAGCTAATACCCCAGCTTTTATAAGCAAATGAGCAATCCGAATATTCGAAGCACCCGCTCCAATTAATGCAACTCGGATTTTGTCCAAAGGCTTTTGAACGACTTCAGCTGCTCCCAAAACACCTGCCACCGTTACTAAGGCAGTTCCTTGTTGGTCATCATGCCAAACCGGGATATTCAATTTTTTTTGTAAAGTCTCCAAAACTGTAAAACATTCCGGTTGAGAAATATCTTCAAGATTAATTCCTCCAAAGCTCGGTTCAAGAGACTGAACAATTTGTATTAATTCTTCAGTACTTTGAGTTTTCAAACAGAGTGGCCAAGAATCTACTCCGCCTAAATAACGAAATAAAAGGGCTTTCCCTTCCATAACCGGCATCGCAGCTTCTGGACCAATATTCCCTAAACCTAAGACTCGCGTCCCATTAGAAACTACTGCAATGGTATTCCACCGATTGGTATACTCATAGGAAAGCTTCGAGTCGTGAACTATGGCTTTGCATACTTCAGCGACACCCGGAGTATACCATACAGCAAAGTCTTGGTACGATCTTACTGGGCATTTTAAATTCATTTCTATCTTTCCGCGATAAAATTGATGAAGCTTCATCGCTTCAATTAATGGTTGATTCAATTCACTTTCGGTTTTCTTTTGCATGGTCAGTCTCCTTATAAATGCTATCCTGAAAAAAATACCAGAATGATTTTTTATTGGTAACTCATATGAAGCAACTAACCAGGATCTCATCCTGGTTTTCACCCTCATCCTCACCTTCTCCCATCAAGGGAGAAGGAACCAATTAGCTCTTTTATTAATTTTTTCCCCTCACCCCTTCGTGGGAGAGGGTTAGGGTGAGGGACAACGCTTTTCATCCTCAACTGGTGCTGTTATGCAGCATGAAGATCTATTCTTAAAAATCTATAATAAATGAATAAAGCCTCCTAAACCTGAACGATCCTTTCTCCTAAGTTAGAATTTCATCTGACGTTGCAGACGTCATCCTGATCGGTGCTTTCCCGCGTGAGGATCTTATCTTTTATATATCTTTTTTATTTAAAAAATACTTTTTAAAAAATGATATTCTCACGTTACTTTATACATTCCATATAAGACAGGTGTGGGTTAACGAGATTGCCACGTCGCTGGACTTCTCGAAAAGATGTGTTGGGATTAGTATTTTCATCCTCATTTCGTGTCGCTAAATTTATTAACTACCCAATAATTATTTGTGATTTCCCCCGAATTTATAACCACTTCTTTTGGAAATACCATTGTCATAATAATAGGCAGAGAAGACAACATTCGCAAGGGTTCTTTAAAGATAAATTCTATTCAAAACTTGAATTTTTCGATATTTTACGAATATCCCATTATTTTAAGCAGGCTTGCATCTCTGATTCAATTTGATAATATTAAAGGAATTTAAAAAAAGGTTAGCACGATAGAAGGAGGTTGAATATGCCAGAAGCAACTGTATATCATCAACAAGGATTTAATTGTTGTGAGTCAACATTAATGGGATTGAGTGACTATTTAGGAAAGTCTTGCCAGTTTTTCCCTCGTTTGGCAACTGGTTTTGGAGGTGGTTTAGGTCACACCGGTAATGTCTGTGGAGCTATTACCGGTTCAATAATGGCTTTGGGGTTAAAATTTGGTCGCGATCAAGCTCAGGACAAAAAAACTCGAGACGATTTTTATGTTTTAGTTGAACATTTTATTAACGATGTAAAAAAAGAATTAGGAGCCATTGATTGTATTGATTTAATTGGTGTTCTACTGAATACCGAAGAAGGATTAAAAGAGTATCGAAAAAATAATATGCACTTAAAATGCCGAGAATTTATACAAACTATCAACCAAATAGCCAAAGAATATCTCGACCAAAAACGATTTTAGTCTTACCAAAAATGGAAAAATATCCGATATTCATCTATTATCCTGCTAAAAACAAAAATAGCCTGAATGCACTGATAGGAGCACTCCAAAACCATCTTCTGTGGAACCAGCTTCAGTTTTTTTTTGCTCAAAAAGAAGATGACCTTTTATATCTTCTCGCTCATTCCCAACGAGGCTTATTACTCGTATCAGTTATGACTCCAGATAGTGAACAGATTCGGTCTCTTTTAATTCGGTGTAAATCAATTAATTCTCAAGTTAAAATTTGTCTTGGGGGGCCTCATATCTCTGCATGTCCTGAATCTTTTCAAGAACTTGCTGATTGGTTAGTTAGGGGAGAAGCTGAAAACATTATCTCTGAGATTATTTCATACGCTAAAGATGATTTCCACTTTGTTAACCCAATGATTTTAAAATCAAATCATCGGGTTATACTTGATCTCTATTCTCCTTCACCAATAAAATTGGGAATATATGGTTTTATTGAAATTACCCGTGGTTGCCCCTATGGATGTTATTTCTGTCAAACCAGCATGATATTTGGAACCGATATTCGTCACCGTCATCTCGAGGCAATTTTCGATTATTGCCGTGAGATGAAGAAAAAGGACCTCAATGATATTCGTTTTATTACGCCAAATGCTTTAGCGTATGGTTCAGTGGATGGACGATCTATAAATTTAAATTCACTCTATTCTCTCTTAGAAGGAATTAAAAAAATCATTGGTGAAAGGGGTAGAATTTTCTTTGGATCCTTTCCCTCTGAAATCCGGCCTGAGTTTATTACCTTAGAATCGATTCAACTTTTAAAAGAATTTTCTAATAGTAAAATTTTAGTTTTAGGTGCACAAACTGGGAGCAATCGATTATTAAAAACACTTCATCGTGGCCATACCCGAGAACAGGTTTTTTCAGCAGTTGACTTGGCTATTCAAAATGGTTTTCAGGTTGCAGTTGATTTTATTTTTGGTCTCCCCGGAGAAAATGAGGATGACGAAAAGGAAACAGTACAAACTATCAATAAGCTTTTAAAACAAGGAGTAAAAATTCACGCTCATTCTTTTCTTCCATTGCCAGGAACTCATTTTTCGTCTGCTCAACCATCACCCATATCACCCTTTTTACGACGCTTTTTAGGGAGGATAGCTCGCGATGGCTTTCTCTTTGGGCAATGGCAAACGCAGGAAAAAATTGCTCAAACTATTAAAAAAAAATACTAACCAGAAAATGTCCTCCTCCCGAAAACCGCCTTTTTTCAGAAGGAGGACACTATTCAACTTCAATGATTACTTCAACTGGTTTTAATAAGCAACCCTTTCGGTTAATTTCCCTGATATTTTTTTCCAGCTTGTGTCTGGGAATCATAACAAAATGTCCACATTTGATACATTTCATTCCAATATCAGTACCGAGGCGTATTACTTTCCATTGCCGACTCCCGCAAGGATGACTCTTTTTGAGTGTTAAAATATCCTCAACTTCAATTTTGATGATTCCCATTCTTGTCCTTATTTATTCAGAAAAACTTTCCTGACAAATTATTCTTTCTATAGACCTTCTTGAAGTTGGTGGAACAGTTTTAGTTGGGTAACCGAGAGGTGTAATCGCTGCAACTCTGACTGAGGGTGGAATATGACATATTTCCTGAATTTTTTCTTCATCAAAATCTCCAATCCAGCAAGTACCCAACCCTTTGTTCCACGCTGATAGAATCAAATGGGTCATGGCGATTGCCAGATCGACTGGCCAACTTTCCATATATTTTCCTATATAACCACCCCTGCCAATCGCACAAGCCACAATAATAACAGGTGCTTCCCCTATAAACTCTTGGCCAGAGCAAGCTTGGGCTATTAAACGTTTTTTCTTATCATTTCTTATTATTATAAATTTCCATGGCTGGAGATTGTTGGCTGATGGTGCCAATTGAACAGCTTCAAAGATCTCGTTTATAATGTGTTGAGGTACTTCATCAGAACGATATTTTCTGATACTTCTGCGATTCCTTATAATTTCCATAAGGTCCATAAGATCAGGCCTCCCTTATTGCTTTTGCTTTAGTTTTGGTTAATCCAACGTGCTGATACGAGGTATTTTTATTTCTGTATAAGGCTTTAAATTATAAGGACTATCAATAATATCAGAGTTCGCTTCAAGGATTTTTTCCCATTTAGTTCCATCGTTGTAATAGCGACGAGCAATATTCCATAAATTATCCCAAGGTAGAATGATATAAGAAGTGTATTTTTTTGACTCATCTAATTGCATAGAGAGTTCTTGGATTTTTTTCTGGAGAACTTCAATTTGGTTTAACTTATTTTCAATATCTCTGGTTAGGCTTTGCATTTCTTTTTCTACTTGTATTTTCTCTTCCTCCAGTTTTTGGATATTTTCTGCAGATTGTTTTTCTTCTCTTAAAACCTCCAATTCCTGATCTATTCGACTCAACTCTTTTTGTTTTGCCTGCAAATCACCTTCTATGTCATACTTTTCACGACTTAATTTTGCAATTTCTTCCTGTAAATTATCTTTTTCTTGGTTCATGCTTTGCAGAGACTGCTGGGTTTCTTGAATATATTTTTGCCCATCCAAGGCATCAAATAACAAATCAATCTTTTCTTTAATTGCTATTTTTTCCTGTTTTAAATTATCAACTGCCACTTTCAGTGTTTCTATTTCAGGAGTACTTATTCCATATTCCTGAACGATAGAATCAATTCTTCCTTCTACTGTTGATATTTTCTCCTCAATAGCATCGACCCGGGAAAATATTTCTTTTTTCCCTAATTCTTGGTTAAACTGTTCCAGAGTTGCAACCCGATTTATAACTTGATTCATGGAATTATTAAAAGTATCAAGAGATGTTTTCAATTTTTCGTCATCAATCTTTTTGGAAATATCAATTTGGAGTTTTTGATATTCATTCTTTACTCCTTCAATCAATTGGTTTATTTCAGCAGTATTCTTTTCCAAAAGATTATTCATAACTTCCCATTTATTTCCCCAGTCTTTCATGGTTGATTCTAATAACCGCAACTCATCGTCACTTTTAGTGAGTCGGTTTGCTAATTCATCTTTTTGGTTCTGAAGCGATTGTATTTTTTCTTCAATATTGGTCATTGCCTCGCTGCTCGTTGATTGTTGGTTTCGAATTTTTTCCAAGTTTTCTTGCAATAAAGCAATATTTTTTTCATTCCCCTCAATTTCGGCGAGAAGCATGGCCTTATCAATTTGGATTAATTCAATTTTTTCTTTTAATAATTTTTCATTCTCAAGAAATTCACTTATTTTTGATTGTATTTCTTTTAATGATTCAATATCTGGAAGAGTTTGACCAATAGCTTCAACTTGATCCTTCAATTCCGTGAGAGATTTTTCTTGACCAATAGAAATTTCTTTTTTAATTTGTTCAAATTGTTCATTGATTTTTCCTGATATATTATTCATTTTATTTTTAACTTCTTCTAAAGATTGATTAAATCCATTGACTAAAATTTCTAATTGATCAGAATGAGCTGCAGCCGCTTTCTGAGCCTCTTCAAGTTGACTTAGGTTGGATTCCAAAACATTCGTTTTGGAATCCAAATTATTTAAATGCGAATGAATCAATGAACTGGCGTTCGTTAATTCTTCAAGATAGGATTGCTGTGAAGTTTCCATACCCTGGAGCGAACTGGAAAGATTTTCAATTTGTTCATGAATGGCTTTCACTTCAGTCTCCACCGAAGTTTTGATGGTGTTCATTTCATTGCGAAGGTTCTCAACAATTTTTGCAGAATCGTCTAATTGCTTCTCCAGTTGTTGTTTCCAGCTTTCAAAATTACTCTGAGAAATAAACTGACTGGTTGTTTCAGCTAAAGAATTTTTGATAGTAGTCAAGTTCGTATTGAGTGTTTCATATTGAGTAAGAACTTTAGCCAGATCAGCCAATTGAGCTGATGATTGGTTCTTGACGTTCGTTAATTCTTCAAGATAGGATTGCTGTGAAGTTTCCATACCCTGGAGCGAACTGGAAAGATTTTCAATTTGTTCATGAATGGCTTTCACTTCAGTCTCCACCGAAGTTTTGATGGTGTTCATCTTTTCCTCAACATTTTTTACGTATTTATCAATGTCAACTACCCTCTTATCTAACTCTTGAACCTGAAGAGACTTCTTATCTAAAGTCACAATCTGCTCTGTAATCTGAGTCAGAGACTTCTTCAACTGTTCTATTTCAGCAATCCGGGTTTGGATAAAGTTCTGCTGAGTACTAAGATTATCTTGAAGGGTAGCCAAACCCGTCTGGTTCTCATTTCTTAATTTTTCAAGTTCTGTTTTCCAATTATTTTGGAAAGATAGGAGGTCTTGTTTTTGTTTTTCAATGTTTTCTTGAAAAGTATCTAATTTTTCAAGAAAGGCAATTTTTTCAGATTCATTCTTTTGCCAATCTTCCTTAAATTCCATTTTTAAGGCTTCTATTTGGTTTAGTAACATAATTTTTTGATTTTCAAGTTTTTCAGCAGTTTCAACAAACCTTTTATCAACATTTAAGGAAAGAATTTGTTCTTTTATTACAGGAATCTCGGTACTTATGGTTTCTATTTGATTTATTTTAGTAGTAAGTTCAGAAATTTGAGCATCTTTCTCCCCACTTAGATGTCGTAGTTCGATAAAAGCCTTTTCCAACGCTTCAACTCGTTTAACAGAGTCATAAATGGATTGGTTCAACATCTCTATCTGTGTGCCAAGATTCTCAACGTTTTTTAATTTGAGATTCAGTTGTTCACTTTGATCACTGATTAAGGTTAATCTTTCACCTAAATCCGCAATGCTTTTTTCATAAGAGGAAAAATCTGGAAAAGCAGAAATTTTTTCGGTGACTTCTGATAATGAAGCGCCCTGATCTTTGATGCTTTCTTCAAAAACCTTTAATTTCTCCGTTGTCCCAGTAAGTAATCCTTTTACTGGGAGTAAAATTACAAGCATTACTAAAGAAAGAATAATTGCAATGATAGCCAATACAAGTGAAGGCCAATTTTTCAAAAAATCACCCCCAACCTTTTCTCATATATGATTTCTTAACTAAACATTAGTAAAGATGTTAATTTTGCGATAAAAAAATACTGTTTACTCTTTCAAACACAAAATAATCATTACCTGAAAAAGGATAAGCGTATATCCCCAAAAGACAAACCACAAAAAAAAGAAAAAACAAAATTACAATAAATATCCAACTCCGGTCATACTCTCTTTTTTGACCAAGGTCAACATTTTGAATCCAAGTTGGTAACGATTTTTTCCTTTTAAACATTTTCTGTCTTTCCCAAAATAACTCTATTTTGGTTAGACATTTTCTTCGCCTGGACCCTCAACAATTTGTGCATAAACTGCTCGGGCAAAATCTTTTTTGGTTGACCGGTCAACAAACTTTAATGCTTTAAGCAGATTGTATTCCTCTCCGGAAAGAGACCCATTTCTCAATAATCGATCTAAATCTGGAATAATAAAATGTGATAAATAGAGTGACGCAACTAAAAATTCTCTTCCTTCTTTGGACCTTAGGCGAGCTTCTAACTTTTCTACTACTGATACGTCACCAGAACGATACATTTCAATTACATCTTCACCAGATAAGCCAGGAATGCTTTTGAAAACTGTGTGGATAACAATATCTCCCAGTGGTTCACCTGACTGAACTTTTTCTTTTACGTCCCATAGCAATGGAGAAAAATCAATGGTTTCTTCATTTAAATTGATTTTTAAGTCTTTAGCAACTAAATTAAATTCTTGTAGTTTTTTTAATCCCCGCTCAATAATTGCCTGTCGAGGTTCCTGAGGTCTTTTCTGGTCAACAAGTGGTATTTTTGGAATGACTTTCTCAGTTTCAGGCTCATTATATATTTCCTCGGTTTCAAATTGTTTTAAATCTTTGTTTTCCGAACTTAATTTTGGTTCAGAAGGAGCAATAAAGTCTTTTTTTAATCTTACTTCTTCTTGCGCCAACTCTTTTTCCCGTGGAATTCTTTGCCATTGCCGCTTTTCCTCAATTTCTTTCAGATCATTTTCCACGACTGAAGAAGATGGTCTTGCTTTAATTGGAAAGTTAATCTTTTTTTCTGTAAAAAGCCGCTTTTTAATCTTCGGTTCTTCTTCAAAGTCCTCATTCTCTTCTTTCCAAAGCTTTCTTTCCCGAGCACTTTCTCGGAGAATAAGAATAATACTGATTAATATAGCAACAATTAATATCGCTAAAATCAAACCAATGATATCTTGAATTCTTAACATACCCTGCATAAGCCCACCTCTAACCCTTTCGATCAAAATATATGTTTTTCCCTTGGGCAGAGAGAGGGATCCCCATGACAACATCATCTTGAGTAAAACCCATTTTTCTTGCTATTGCCCCCACTCTATACATAATTCGATTATCAACATTTAATAGTGATGCAGTTTTTACCGCTGACCCAAGAGCAATACCCAAATCAAGCAAACGAAACATACATTGAGGTCCCTTAAATTCGTTTTTCTCAATCGGCTTCAACTCCTGACAACTATCATACCCACAAGCTCCACAATTCAAATTCATAACGACTGCATCCTTAATACCTATTAAAACCAAAACATCAGATGCAACCACATTTTTCCCATCACGAATAAAGCCTGAAATGTTTTTTTGTTCGCCGTATTGAATCATCTCTTCTCCAATTTTTTGAACATCATTCCCTTTAATTACCTGGACATGAACATAATCACTTCCACCTGATTTAGGAGCCGTTCGGGCTGCAATGGCCATTAAATTAGCAACTTGCTCCAAAACTTCTCTCATTCTATCACCTCTCGGTTAAAACACCTTTCTCTTGCCTCTATCATAACTGAAAAACCTTTCCAGGTCTACCTCATTATTAATGATCCTTTTTTAAAGCAATTACCATGATGATTTGAGCAATTCTATCATATCTGAGGGTTGAAAAGGTCGTGGGTTTTCAGTTATGTTTTTACCGATATTTTTTATATTTAAAACTGATAGTAATTTTTCAAGGGGAACGTGAAAGTCTTTAAATCTTTTTCGTAAATGGATTTGGTCAAGAAAATTTTCAAAAGCAACAGCTAAATCCTCGCCCGGATTATTCTTTCCAGTATCTTTTAAGCCTAATTTGTCAAGAATTTGCAAGTATTTTTTACATAAAACCTCACGGTTAAAACGGATAACTTGGGGCATTAAAACTGCGCAAGTTTCCCCATGGGATATAGAGAATTTTGGTCCAATAAGATGAGAAAACCCATGAACTGGTCCAGATGATGAATTGGCAAACGCCATAGCACTTAACATACTTCCTTTCGCCACTTGCTCACGGTTTAAGAGGTTTTCCCCATCTTGAACCGCCATGGGGAGGTATTTCCAAAGAAGTTCAATAGCTTCTAAAACCAATACATCAGTAATGAGAGTAGAATGAGGGCTCGTATAGGCTTCAATAGCTTGTATTAAAGCATCAATTCCCGATACTGCCGTAAGATAAGGACTCATCGACAAAGTAAAAATTGGATCAATAATCACTAAACGTGCAATGAATAAAGGACTTCGAACACTTTTTTTAATCCCAGTATCAATATCGGTTAAAACTGAATTACTGGTCATTTCTGAACCTGTTCCTGCTGTTGTAGGGAGAGCTATCCAAGGGACACCAGCTTTGGTTATAGGAGCTCCTTCAAAAAAAGGTCGTATTGTTTTTCCATTGCCTACTAATCCAGCAATAACTTTTCCACAATCAAGAACACTTCCTCCCCCCAATGAAATAATCATATCACAATGAAAATCTGATGCCAGTTTTAACCCTTGGTCTACCGTATCCAGAGAAGGTTCGGGTTCAACTTGATCAAATATGGTATACACCACCCGACTACGATCAAGAGATTGAATAACAATATCGAGAGCACCACTTTCCTTAGCTGACTTTCTACCGATAACAATGATTGCTCTTTCCCCAATATTTACTAATAATTTACCAATATCGTTCCCCTGATTGGTTCCAAAAAATATTTCTCGTGGTAAACGAAAAACCATTGAACCTCCCATTATTACTTCCTTCCCTTGTCTATTTTCTATCCAGAAAATACCAGAATAAGTGAAAAGTAATGAAACAAAAAAGATAAAGGCACACCCCTAACTCCCTCTCAATCGAGGAATGAATTGAACAATTCCCCTCCGTGGAGGGATGCCGCTTAGCGGGGGAGGGTGTTTTTGGTTTTTAATGATTACCCTGAGATAATGAATAAGTAACATTAAAAATTTTAATAAACGAGATTGCCACGTCGCTGCGCTCCTCGCAATGACGGACCAGGAAAAAACTCAAATTCCCCCTTATCTCTTTCATTGAACTTGATAAAAATTAAACCATTGATAATTTCTCTTCATGTCCAAAATGAAAGAGCTTCAATGTATTGGCTTATGGCTCTCAATACGATCTCAATTTTTAATATTAAATAATTGGACAGGTTAGAGTAGATTTTATTTCGCGTATTTTTTGAATTTCTTTAAGAAGCCTTTCCCCTATTTCACGGCTATCCTCAACTTCAACCAAAAGAATAAGATCAAAAGGACCCATCACTCGGTCTATCCGAATAACCCACGGATACAAGGC
>JAAYUT010000131.1 GCA_012517485.1 Candidatus Atribacter fermentans | reverse complement strand
TCCTTTCAGTTATAATACGAACATTGGGGTTTCAGCATCTTTTTGTAATTTTGATCCTCAAGACGACTTCTTCATCATTGAGGCGGGAATCAATAAACGAGGTGAAATGAGTGAATTATCCGAAATTATCGAGCCAGAATTGGTTGTATTTACTGCTTTTGGGGAAGGTCACTTAGAGGGGTTTGGTAATGTCGAAACGATTGTACGGGAAAAAATTCTATTGGCTGAAAAAGCTAAAATGATTTATTTAAATGGGGATAACCCGTATGCTTCAAAACTACAAAAGGATTTTTCCAGTGTCGGCAAGAAAGTCGTCCTTTTTGGTCTTCAGAATCATATCACCTCTCAACTCTCGCTCCTGGATTATCAATTGAACCCATCGGAGGGAATCACCTGGTTCCGTTGTCAATGTGAGGGTCGAATCTATCATTTCCAAGTTCCGATTTTTTCGCCAGAACTCATTATCTTATTACTTCCAGTACTTCATCAAGCTTTTCAACTGGGTATCGACAAGGAGGACATCCAAAAAGTTCTTCATGAAATTCTTTTACCTGAAGGGAGAGAAAAGATTTACCATGTTGGGGAGGGGTATTTGATCGACGACAGTTATAATGCCAATCCAATTTCTTTGCATAAAGCGCTCAATTTGTTGAAAAGATTCAGTTACCAAGGCTACCAAACCTGGGTCGTTTTGGGGGATATGTTAGAGATGGGGAGTTTTTCCGAAGCCGTTCATCAAGAAAGTATACGGTCTTTGGAAGAGCATAAGATTAAAAATGTCATTCTTTATGGTTCCATGATGCATGAGGCTGCAGAAAAGGTATTATCGAAAAACTCAGTGGATGGAGAATATTATTTGGCTTCTTCTCACGAAGAAATCAAAAAAATTCTTCTTGATCAAATTCCTTTTCCTTTTTCTCGAGTTATTGTTTTGTTTAAAGGTTCTAGAGCGATGAAATTAGAAGAAGCCATCCCTACGGAGTGGATCGAGCATGAAACCTGGAATCATTCCCAATAATGTTTTCATAGCTTTTCTTCTCGCTTTTGGAATTGGAATGGTTTTTTTTCCACTTTTTATTCAATGGCAACATCAGCATCATCTTGGTCAAAAAATAAAAAAAGAGGGACCCAATCTACATCTTCACAAAGAAAATACCCCCAGTATGGGTGGCATCATCATTTTTATGACCATTTTGGTTGTATATGGGGTCGGGAAGCAGTACTGGTATGACAATCTCTTGCCGATTATCCTCCTTGCTGGGTATACCTTTTTGGGATT
Source organism: Candidatus Atribacter fermentans (assembly GCA_012517485.1). Taxonomy (GTDB): domain Bacteria; phylum Atribacterota; class Atribacteria; order Atribacterales; family Atribacteraceae; genus Atribacter; species Atribacter fermentans. Next base: position 35,354 of record JAAYUT010000131.1, on the reverse strand, counting down.
CGTTGATGATTGGTTTAAGAGTTATTTGGAAAAACCCTGGGGAATTAAAGCCCGTTTTAAATTTCTGTTTCAAATTTTCCTTGCTGGTTTGATACTTTGGCTGGCTATGGATGGGATGCCAACTCATATCACCATTCCCTTTAGCCGTTATGTGATTCCGATGTCTCGTCCACTTTTTTTTGGGTATGGAATTTTTATCATCGTCGCTACCTCCAATGCTTTTAATATCACCGACGGGTTAGATGGATTAGCAGCAGGTTCGGGTATTCTCACTCTCCTTTTTTGGGGGTGGCTTTTATTTATTATTGGTAAAAGTCAGCTTTCCTGGTTGGCTTTTGGAGCAATTGGAGGATTAACCGCCTTTTTGTGGTTTAATGTATGGCCGGCAGGTATTTTCATGGGGGATTCCGGGTCATTAGGCTTAGGGGCGCTTATTGGATTTATGGCGCTTATTTCCGGGCAATCCCTTTTAATTATTTTTTCGGCACTGGTGTTTTTTCTTGATACCCTTTCAGTGATATTACAGGTTTTTTCATTTCAGTTTTTAGGTCGGAGATTATTTTTAATGAGTCCGATCCATCATCATTTTGAATTGAAGGGCATGAAAGAAACTCAAATTACTGTCCGTTTTTGGATCATACAGGCAATTGGAATGACGATAGCTTGGTTAGGACGGGTTCAATAAGCTTATGAAGAATTTTTTAGTGGTGGGAATGGGAAAAACCGGGGAAAGCACTGCTCGTTTTTTACTTGACCGCGGTGAGAAAGTATTGGGATATGACGATCATAAAAAGCAGAGCGATTTGCCACCACATATTCTCAATCATCCAGCTTTTTCCCCTCTGAGATCGATTGATCTTTACAAACTCAATTGGAGCAAGATCCAGGAATGCATCGTCAGTCCAGGTGTCCCTTCCGTTCATCCCATTCTGGCTAAATGTGAACAAGAAAGAATCCCAATAGTGAGCGAAGTGGAATTAGCTTGCCGAATGCTGAATTTTCCTCTTATTGGCATTACTGGTTCCAACGGGAAGAGCACTACTGTTGCTCTCATTGGTCATATTTTGAATCAGGCGGGTTTATCAACGTTTATTGGTGGTAATTTTGGAACGCCTTTAATTGATTCAATTTCCTTCCGATCCACTTTTCAGTGGGGTGTCGTCGAACTCAGCAGCTTTCAGCTGGAAAGGGTTGTGAAAGCAAGGTTTCAAATTGCGGGCATTCTCAATCTTGCACTGAATCATTTAGATCGGCATAACTCGTTTCGAGATTATTTTTTACAAAAACGGAATATTTTTATCAATCAGAAAAAAGATGACTTGGCAGTTGTCAACTTTTCTCATCCAAGCTGGCATACCCAGCTTTGTTCAATGATCCGAGGCTCGATCATTCCTGTAACCTATTTTGGCCAATTACAAGAAGGTTTTTATTGGGAAAATCTAAAAATCGTTGAACGATTCGAAGGAAAGAAAAGAATTATTCACTGCCATCATTGGCAACTTCCTGGGGAGCATAATCGGGAGAATTTATTATTTGCCACAGCAGTTTGTCGAGCAGTGGGGGTGAGAGTTGATCAGATAGAAGAATCACTTTCCAGCTTTCAAGGCTTACATCATCGAATTCAAAAAATTGCTGAAATCAATGGGATTCTATTTTATGATGATTCAAAATCGACGACACCAGCATCCACCTGTGCAGCAGTCAACTCTCTGAATGGACCAATTATTTTACTTTTAGGGGGGAGAAGTAAAATCAAAGATTTTTCTGAATTAAACCGGAATCTTTCCTCTGACAAAATAAAAGCGGTTATCCTATTTGGAGAAGACCGAGAACTCATTTATAATTTTATACCAAAATCAATACCAACCTATTTGTTTCCTACTTTAGATGAAGCATTTGAAAAAGTCCGTTCATTATCTGTATCCGGTGATAGCGTCCTCTTGTCTCCAGCTTGTACCAGCTGGGATCAATATAGTAACTACCATGAAAGAGGTGAACACTTTATCCGGTTAGTTTATGGAAACTCATGAAGAATTTTTAAATCAATGGTCATCTATCAAATCCAATGAAAATCATTTAAAACGCTGGTGGTGGGAAATCGATCCCTATCTTTTTTGGGCAACGATCCTCTTACTCTGCATTGGTTTGATTATGGTTTTCAGCGCCAGCATGACTACCTCAATCATGTCTTATCGTGATCCCTATTATTTTTTCAAAAAGCAAATTGTTGGAGTTGCCTTATCTTTCTTTTTTTTCTTCATCGCAACCTTTATTCGACTCGATTTCGTTCGGAAAATGAGTTCGAAACTCCTTCTTCTTTCAGTGGTGATGCTCGCTCTGGTTTTCTTTCCCTATATAGGTCGAATGGTCGGAGGGTCCTATCGATGGATAGATTTTGGTATCATGCGTTTTCAACCATCAGAATTAGCTAAATTGAGTTTAATTATTTATATGGCTGATAGTTTGGTGACCCATCGTCATCGAGCTCAAGATTTTTGGTATGGAGTGGTGCCGTTCCTCTTGATTGTTGGTGTCATGGGTGTTTTGGTCATTATGGAACCCGATCTTGGCACGGCTCTTTTTTTAGCTGGTATAACATTTGGTATGTTGTTTTTGGGAGGGCGAAAAATTATTCACATCCTCTATCCAATTTTTGCTGGAATTCCCATCTTGCTCTTTTTGGTTTTTGCCAGTGGGAACCAATATTGGAAAGCACGGCTTGAGGCTTTTGTTGATCCTTGGAAAGAACCATTAGGGAAGGGGTTTCAAATTATCCAATCTTTGATTGCCATCGGTTCCGGAGGCTTGTTTGGTCGCGGTTTAGGAGAGAGCAGACAAAAATTTTTCTATCTTCCCGATCGACATACTGATTTTATTTTTGCCATTATTGGTGAAGAATTAGGTTTTGTAGGGACGATTGGAGTGGTTATTTTATTCTGCTTTCTTTTTTGGAGGGGATGGAAAATTGCGGTACGATCGGATGATGATTTTCAAGCCATGTTGGCAATGGGAATAATCCTGAGTATTATGATGCAGGTCATGGTCAATATGAGTGCCGTGCTTAAAATTCTTCCAGTATCTGGTGTTCCTTTACCTTTGGTGAGTTATGGTAACTCATCGATCCTGATTACGATGATTGAAATCGGTTTGTTGTTCAATATTGCTCGACAATCAAAGGTGAATCATTTTGAATGAAATATTTATTGCGGCTGGTGGAACTGGTGGTCATATTTTTCCAGCACTCAGTATTGCTGAACATCTTTCTCGTGATTATCCGGTACGATTTATTGGAACAAAAAGAGGGATGGAAAAAATTTTAGTTCCTCAAGCCGGTTTTTCGCTGTCATTTATTCGGGCGCGCGGATGGAATCGAACCTCGGCTCTGGATTTTCTCCGTGCTTTTGGTGATAATATAATAGGGTTAATGCAAAGTGGATATCTTTTTATCAAGTTTCGACCTCGAGCGGTTTTGGTTTTTGGGAGTTATGTTTCTTTACTCATTGCATTTTGGGCGAAATTGTTCCGGGTTCCAATTTTTGTGCAAGAACAAAATATCCGACCCGGTTTTGCCAACCGGATTATATCCCGTTGGTCAAAAAAAACTTTTGTCCCAGTGGATGAAGCAGCCCAAGGCTTTCGAGATAGGAATCAAATTGTTGTCATCGGTAATCCCTTACGAGAAGAGGTGCTCGATTGGCAGGGAAAAGAGAAGCTAGCGAAAGAAAAACTCGGTCTTGATCCCCAGAAAAAAACCCTGCTTATTATTGGAGGGAGCCGGGGTTCTCACCTCATCAACCAAGTATTTTGGCAGGTATTGCCGTTGATCGAAGAACTGAAATTTCAGATCATCCATATCACTGGAGAAGAATCCTATCAAGAAGCTAAGAAAAAGTCGGCGCTTTACCCATTTCCTTATTTGGTTTATGATTTTTATCCGAATCCAGGTATTTTCTATGCGGCTGCCGATTTAGTCATCAGTCGTTCTGGTGCAAATGTTACCTATGAGTTGTTTTGCTTTGGCCTTCCAGCCGTCTTGATCCCATTTGGAGACGCGACTGAAGGGCACCAACTCTTTAATGCTCAGTGGTTAATGGAAAAACAGCCGGTGGTTGTTCTTGATGAAAAGAATCTTCAACCTGAAAGCTTAATTCAAGCGATCCGAGACCTTTCTGGTCTGACTATAAAAAAAATTAAAAAAAATCAAGATTTTCGATTTTCAGCAGCACGAATTGCTGGTATGATTGTCAAAGAGATCCGTAGGAGGAAATGAATTGAACACTCATCTCGTCTCATTACCTAACGAACTCTATTTTATTGGAATTGGTGGCACTGGCATGAGTGCCTTGGCAACGATCGCTTTTGAAATGGGATATCGGGTTAGTGGTTCCGATATTTTTTCAGGAGAAAACACCTACCGACTTCAAGAAAAAGGGATTCCGGTATTTATCGGTCATTCAAGGGAAAGAATTGAAAATGTTCCAGCGGTGGTTATTTCTTCCGCAATCCCACCAGAAAATGTCGAACTTCAAGCGGCCATTCAGCGAAATATCCCCATTATCCATCGGGGAGAGATGTTAGCCTTTTTCCTTAATCAGAAAAAGGGGATCGCAATTGCCGGAACCCACGGGAAAACCACAACAACCTCAATGATTTCTCTCTTGTTGGAAGTCGCTGGCCTAGACCCGACCGTATTGGTGGGTGGAGAAGTAGAAGATATTGGGGGAAATGCTCGTTATGGAAATGGGGATTATTTTGTTTCGGAAGCTGACGAGAGTGACGGATCTTTTTTAAAGCTCAATCCTTATTGTGGCGTCATCACCAATATCGAAGATGATCATTTAGAATATTATGGAAGTGAAGAAAATGAATTGAATGCCTTTATTTCATTTGCGAATGGCGTTAAAGAAGGCGGTTTCTTAGTCGCTTGTGGAGATCATCCCAATGTGCAGATGATGTTCAACCAGCCTCTAAAAACCGATTTGGTTTCCTATGGCATGGTCAATGATAGAGTTGATATTCGCGGGTTGATAGTCGAAGAAAGGGCAGAAGGTTCATTATATCGAGTCACCTATCACAATTGTGATTTTGGATCTTTTATATTAAATATTCCCGGGATTCATAATGTCATTAATTCCTTAGCCTGTATAGCGGTTGGAATCAAACTTGGTATTGATAGAAAATTAATTGCCACGACCTTAGAAATGTTTAGGGGAGTGAAGAGGCGTTATGAAAGGATTGGTTATATTGATGGAACCCTGGTTGTTGATGATTATGCTCATCATCCAACCGAGATGGGTGTTGTTTTAAAAACGGCATTGAGCCGAACGTTAGGAAAAGTCATTGTTGTTTTCCAACCTCACCGGTACACCAGAACCAAGCGTCTTTATAGAGAAATGGCAGAAATACTGAAGAAAGCCCATCAAGTGATCCTCTTTCCCATTTATTCAGCGGGTGAAAAGCCGATCGAAGGTATTACCTCTCATTTAATTTATGAAGAGATGAAGAAAACCGGTTATGATGGTGTTCATATGGTTTCATCAATTGACGAAGCTCTCCAAATTACTGAAAATATGATAGGTCCAGGAAATATCCTGATTACCATGGGGGCCGGAGATGTATGGAAAGTTGCCGACAGTATGTGCAGGAAAAATGGAAATCAATTGAGAAAGAGTATACCGATTCTCCGGACCTGATTATTACACCACAAGCTGAAATGAAATTTTACACAACCTGGAAAATTGGTGGTCGGGTTATCGCTTTAGTTGATGTTTTAAAAAGCACCATTCTCCAAAGCTTTCTTTTAAAAATGAAAGACTTCAATTGTCCTTGGAAAATCTTAGGGAGAGGATCCAATGTTCTGGTTCACGATCACGGTTTCCCAGGGGTGGTGGTTCGTCTCACTGGTGAGAATGCTGAAATGAAATATCTCGGAAACCATCGTATTGAAAGTGGTGCTGGTGTTGCTCTTTCTCATTTGGTGAGTTTCGCTCTTTCTCACGGCTTAGGAGGGTTTGAGTTTTTAGTCGGTGTTCCAGGAACAGTGGGAGGAGCAGTTCGGATTAATGCTGGTTGCTTTGGGCAGGAAATCAGTCATTTCATCCACGAAATATTAGTGATGGATACAAATGGTCATATCGGGTGGTTGAAAAGAGAAAATATTGATTTTTTTTATCGAGGTTCATCTTTGGAGAAAGAGAAGGTTATAATTTTGAAAGTGATTTTTAGTCTGTTTTCTGAAAAACCCGAATGTATTCGAAATAATGTTCGCCGTTACAGTCTCCTTCGCAAACAATTTCAACCAGTAGGTTGGCCATCAGCCGGTTGTGTTTTTAAAAATCCACCCGGTGACTATGCTGCCAGAATTATTGAACAAATGGGATTTAAAGGATTAAGAACTGGTTTTGCTCAAATTTCTGAAAAACATTCCAATTTCATTATCAATCGTGGGTCAGCAACAGCCCACGATGTCATGTACCTGATGGATTGGATTCGAAAAGAAGTTCAGCGAGAAAGAAATATTTTTTTGGAAAATGAAATCGAGGTATGGCAATGAAATATTATTCATCACATTTTTTTTTAAAAGTCTTTTTTTTTATCTTGTTATTGGGGTTATTGCATGGCTGGTTTTTAGCCTTTTCATGAGAGGGAATCTTTTTGCAATCAATCAGATTGAGGTATTTGGGAATCGGACTCTATCTGGAAAATACATTCAGAGCGCCTCGGGTATTGAAATCGGAAAGAGTATTTTTAGTGTAAGAAGTTGGGAAATTGAAAATCGAATTAAGAAAATAAATGATGTAAAAAGTGTAAAAGTTCAAAAAGTTTTTCCTCATCTCATTCGAATTGAAATTATCGAAAGAGTTCCCTTAGCAAAGGTAGTGATTGGAGACACTTGGTTTTATATCGACGATCAAGGAGTGAGAGTCAATACTCCATCGGATAACCCCGAGCGATTGATTTCTCTTTACGTGCCATCCCTCGAAGATAATTCGATTCCAATGACTTTAGAAATTATTCGGGCTTGGTTAAGCGGTTTTGATACACCTTTAAAACTGGTGAAAATGGTTCATCATAATCTGTTTATTTTACAATTGCAAAATGATATATTTATCAAGTGTGAGAATGTTCAAAACTTGAAAGAAAAAGTCCCAATTTTGAAGCCTTTATTAAGAGAAGTCCAGGTAAAAGCTCTCAAGGTGGTCGGTTTTGATCTTCGTATGAAAAAGGACATTGTTCTTATCCAAGACGAGGAGGAAGTTTTTTGAAATTATTTAAGTATATTGAAACATCAAATCCTACTATTGCAGCGGTTGATGTTGGAACCAGTAAAGTTTGTACGTTAATCGGAAAAATTCGATCCAATGGAATCGAAATATTAGGTATTGGGTTGAGTGCCTCGTCTGGGATAAAAAAAGGAAAAGTTGTTGATGTCGAAAAGGCTTCCCATTCGATAAAGGAGTCTCTCCTCAACTCTTTGAGTGTAGCGAAAGAGGAACCAAATTTTTTATATACTGGGATTGCAGGAGATTATGTTACCTCAAAGAATGCCGAAAATGAAATACTTCTCGGTAAGGTTAGCCGAGAGGTCTATGAAAAAGACATCGAAAAAGTCATTGAAGGAACTCGAGCTCAAATAGCCACTGATGGTCAAGCCGTCATTCACGTCATCCCTCAAGAGTTTTCATTAGATAATCAACGAGGGATTGCTCAACCTCGCAAACTCGTCGGAACTCGTTTAAAAGTGAACGCCCACGTCGTCACAGCTGAGGAGAATCATCTCCACAATTTAGTTGAATGCTTTCAAAGCGTGGGATATGACGTGTATCGAACGGTGTTTCAACCCTATGCCTCAGCATTGGCTGTCTTAACTACCGGTGAGCAGGAAGCAGGAACAGTTTTAGCTGATATCGGCGGAGGGACCACCGATATTGCAATATTTTATAATGATTCAATCTATTTTTCCAACATTTTACCAGTGGGAGGAGAGCTTATAACTTCTGATTTAGCGATTGGTCTCCGAACATCTCGTGACGAGGCCGAGAGAATAAAGCTCCAGTACGGAAGTGTTTATAGTAAATATGTCCCTGATGATGAAATGATCGAGGTCAAAGATATTAGCATGAAGTCGCTTCGAACGATAAAGAGAAAATTTGCGTGTGAAATCATTGAAGCACGAGTGAAAGAAATGATTTTGATGATTAAAAGGGAAATTCGAGCTTCGGGAATGGCGTCGGTGCTACGGGGAGGGGTTGTTCTCACTGGCGGATCGTCGCTTTTGGGTGGGCTGAATGAATTTGCTTCATCGCTCTTGAATATGCCGGTTCGGGTTGGTTTCCCGGAAAGCAAGAATTATTTAGGACAAGTGCAAGTGATATCCAGTCCAATTTTCTCAACATCGTGTGGGTTATTGCAGCTGGCTTTATCAGAAGGCCAGGAAAGAAAGTCTGATCATCGTTTTAGCGATGGATCATTCGGAAAAATTCATGGAATGGTTAATAAATTAAAGGATTTTTTTATGATGGGATAATTACTGGGGGTTACCGAGATGTCTAAGGTGAAAGGAAATGCCGGAGAAAATAACAACGTTGTAATCAAGGTTTTAGGGATTGGAGGCGGTGGAGGGAATGCCGTAAACCGAATGGTCAGATCAGGATTAATGGGTGTATCATTCGTGGCACTCAATACCGATGTCCAGGTATTATCACGTTCTCTGGCTGGTGTTAAGCTCCAAATTGGTTCCAAATTGACTCGTGGTCTTGGGGCAGGAGCCAACCCAGAGATTGGTCGGAGAGCTGCTGAAGAGGATCGAAATAAAATATACGAAGTATTGGAAAATACTGATATGGTTTTTGTTACAGCTGGAATGGGCGGTGGCACCGGTACCGGTGGAGCTCCAGTAGTCGCCAATATTGCTCGTGAATTAGGAATTTTAACTATTGCCGTTGTCACTAAACCTTTTTCTTTTGAAGGACGAAAGCGCAACCGCCAAGCCGCAGAGGGGATTGAACAGCTCAGAAAAGTTGTCGATGCTCTCATTGTTATTCCTAATGATCGCTTGCTACAAGTGACCGAAAAAACCACGTCTATTGTTGAAGCCTTTCAGATGGTCGATGATATTCTCCTCCAAGGAGTTCAGAGCATTTCTGATTTAATTACTGTACCAGGTGTTATTAATTTAGATTTTGCTGATATCAGGACGATCATGGCGAATGCTGGGACCTCACTCATGGGTATAGGGAAAGCCAGCGGTGAAAATAAAGCGGTTGAAGCCGCAAAAGGAGCTATTTCCAGTCCACTCTTAGAAACTTCATTTAAGGGTGCTAAAGGCATCCTCTTTAATGTAACCGGTGGACCAAATATGGGAATCTTAGAAATCCATAAAGCAGCGGAGATTATCTGCAGCGCTGCCTCAGAAGAAACCAATATTATTTTTGGTGCTGTTATTGACAAAAACATAAAAGATGAGTTAAAAATAACCGTTATTGCCACTGGATTTGATCATGGTGGAGAAAAGGAGAATGAGGAGACCCAAGAATTGTTTCAAAGGGAGGTCGCCGACTCTTTTACCTTTGATGACCTTGATGTCCCTGCCTTCATGAGAAAAAAAATGAAATGATTTTGAATAGAACCCATTTGAAAAATATGGAACGGGGCCTCTCCCTCGGGAACAAGATGGGGAAATATCTTTTTGTTGGATGTTTTCCAGGTCCTTATAAAATGGGAATGGCGAATCTTGGTTATCAATCGGTTTTAAAAACGGTCTTCGATTGTCCTCAGTGGAGAGTGGACAGACTATTTACCGATACCGGGATTCGAACTTTTGAGAAAAATATTCCGGTCGTTGAAGCTGATATAGTTGGGTTTACCCTCGGTTTTGAACTTGAAATTTTTTCTTTCGTTCAAATCCTTCAGGATTCGGGGCTCAAAGTTTATGCCAGTGAGCGCCTTGAAAATCAACCAGTGATTTTAGTGGGTGGGCCACTTCCTTCTTTGAATCCAGAGATAATTGCCCCGTTTGCCGATATCATTTTTGTAGGAGAAAGTGAAGAAAATCTTCCCAATTTGCTTCATGCTTGGGAAGAGGCCCAAAGCCTCAGTTTAAATCGTCGAGAAACTCTTCTTTATTTGAGCCGTTTTCCCGGTGTCTATGTTCCCCAGTTTTATCTCCCCCTGGTGAAGGGTTCGATTTTTGAAGGTTTTGAAAAGACCGACAGTGTTCCGAATAACATTCAACGACAATGGGTTGATGTTCGCCGATTTGAAGTCTTTTCACATATTTATACCGCTCAAACCTGTTTTAAAGAATTAGGCTTAATGGAGATCAACCGTGGATGCAGTTACCGCTGCCGCTTTTGTGCTGGTGGAGTTATCTATCACCCACTCCGTCAACGACCGATTGAAATGGTGGTGAAGATGATTGATAGCCTGAAAGAATATACTTCTCATTTGGGGATTATTGGGTCAGATGTTCTTTCCCATCCTCAATGGAAGGATATCATGAAATATATAATAAACAATGAGCTCACAGTAAACTTTTCGTCCCTCTCAGCGGTCACTCTTGCTCATCATTTGGAATATCTTCCCTATTTGGTAAAATGTGGGGTAAAAACATTAACCTTGGCGCCGGAGAGTGGGGACGCCAAAACTCGTCAATACTTTGGGAAGAACTTAGCTGACCAGGAATGGATTGAACTCATTCAAAATGTTTTCCAATCAGGCATACCCAAAGTAAAGCTCTATTTTATGATCGGGAAGACTTTTCATGATGCTGATAAAGATTTGGAATTTATCAGGAAATTATGGAGTAAAATTGATTCAAACCATCGGTTCGCAATTTCGTACAGTTTTTTAGTTCCTAAACCTCATACTTATTTGGAAAAGATGAAGTCACTTTCTTACTTGGATTGGAGAAAAGAGAAAGAACTTTTTGAGAACGGCTTAAAGAAAATGAACATTCGTTTTTCGGGTGAAAGTCTACGGGTTGCTTGGATCGAGCTCCTCTTAGCCCGAGCTGATCGTTTATTAGCTCGGGAGATACCGAAAATGGTGGAATCAAAGGAAGGTTTGGTTTTTCGTCAATGGAAAGAGGTTTTAAAAAAGCTGGGACGGGATTTTGATGAGTGGCCAAGACAACCCTGGGAGAGCGACGTATATCCCTGGTCGATCATTCAGAATACAGAGAGAGCTTCGTGATGGAACTGAAAGGGAACTGGATCGAAAATGATGAATAGATTGATTCAAAAACGGTTAGAAACTATTCAGGAAAATATTGTACGTTCCTGCCAAAAATCTGGAAGAAAAAGTGATGAAATCAAAATTATTGCCGTAACCAAGGGAATTCAGGTTGAATTAATGCAAGAAGCTTTATCCTGTGGGTTGAATCGTTTTGGTGAAAACCGAGTCCAAGAAGCCGAATCAAAAAGGATTGCTTTGGAGGCTGAACCGATTGAATGGCATTTTATTGGGCAGATCCAGAGGAACAAAATTCCAAAAGTGGTAGAATATTTCCAATATGTTCATTCATTAGACAGGATCAACCAGTTCCAAACGATTGAAAAACGATTGGAAATGCAAAAGGAGAAAATGTTGCCGGTTTTTCTGCAGGTGAATTTAACCGGGAAAGCGACCCAAGCCGGGCTCGATAAACAGGAGGTCCTTCCCTTTTTGGAATCGTTGTATTGTTTTCCGCGGGTTCGGGTGATCGGGTTGATGACCATTGGTCCCCAAGGGAGTGAGGAGACAATTCGGCGAATTTTTCATGAACTCTATCAAATCAAAGAAAAAATAGAAGAGCAAAAGTATAGTTGGGTTTCTCCAATTTTAGCTTTATCGATGGGTATGAGTGATGATTATACAATTGCGGTTGAAGAAGGAGCAACCTATCTTCGATTGGGACGTTGTCTTTTTGGAGAAAGGAGTTATTAGATGAAACAATCCATTTTGGTGATAGGCTGTGGGAACATGGGGAGTGCTCTGGTACGAGGACTTTGTCTTGACAAATGGCAAACGAAATACGATATTTGCCTGTATGATATGGTATTGTTAAAAGCTGAATCGTTAGCTCATGAATTGGGTTTATCTTCTATTGCTGATTTGAAGGAGGTTCAATCGGAGCCGTACCTCATTTTTTTAGTAGTGAAGCCCAATCAAGTGAAATCGGTTTGTCAACGTATTTTTCATTTTAAAAACTCAATCATTATTTCTCTGGCAGCTGGTGTCAATCAAGCGCAATTGCACGAATATCTGGGTCAAAGCCAACCTATCGTCAGGATGATGCCAAATTTGGCAGTTGAAGTTGGAGAAGGAGTTGTCGCTCTTCATTTTAATTCCCAGGTTTGCGAAGGGGATCGAGAGGACCTTTTATTTCTTTTTTCTTCACTGGGTTGGGTTTTTGAAGCTGAAGAGAAAGACTTCGATCAGATTACCGCCTTAAGTGGGAGTGGGCCAGGATTCATAGCCGTTTTTTTGGAAGCAATGATGGATGCTGGAGTCAGTATTGGTTTGCCGTGGGAAAAAAGTTTAAAATTGGTTATTCAAACCATGTTAGGAACGGCCAGCTGGTTAAAGAAAAAAAATTGTCATCCTGGTTTATTGAAAAATATGGTTTGTTCTCCCGGAGGAACGACTATTGCCGGAATAAAACGATTTGAATTGGCAGGTTTTAGAGGTATTGTTATGGATGGAATTGAGACTGCCAGGAAGCAAACAAAAAATAACAAGACCGAGGAGTGACATGAATGGACTTAAAACCTGAAAACATTTTAGAGGTTGAATTCAGTCGCTCTTTCCGCGGATACAATGAAGATGAAGTAGATGAATTTATTGAGGAAATTGCTTCAGCAGTTGAAGCAATGCAAAAAGAGCAGGAAAAGCTCCAGCAAGAAAATGAAGAATATAAGCGGAAAGTGAACGAATTAAACCAATACGTGAAGCGCTTAGAGGGAAATTTGGAAGAATGGAAAAAACAATTAGAAATTGAAAAAGAACTCACTCGTCGAGAATCGCAAATGCATTTAAAGGAAGCTCAGATACGGGGAAATCGCATCGTCGATGAAGCATTGAAAAAAAAGAAAGAAATCGAGAACAATTATGCAGAGCTTAAAGAAAAATATCGGGTCTTTCAAATTCGTTTTAAATCCCTTCTTCAGACCTTTATGGATAGTATTGATTGGAAAGAACAACCACCAGAAATCAACACTCCGGCATCGGACAAAATGAACCTGACTGAAATTCATCCTCCTGAAGATATTACTTTATTTTCTTTTCAGGATTTGGAAGAAGACCAAAAGTGATAAAGTTGAAGAGAGAAAGCTGCCAGGCGAAATATTTCATTCTTTTTCTCATCAGTTTTTTCGTTTTTTTGTTGTTGGATCAAGTAACCAAATGGTGGGCGATGACTCATTTGGCGAACCAAACCATCCAAATCATTCCCGGTTTTTTTGACCTTACACTTCGAAAAAATGTGGGAAGCGCTTTTGGAATTCGCCTTTTAAATCCGTTCACTCATTTCATGATGACGATAGTCATAACTGTCGTTTTTCTCTATTTTGTACTTCGCTTTCTTGGGAATTGGAAATGGTGGTTCTTTTTGGGAGCTGGTTTATTTATGTCGGGAGCCTGGGGAAACCTCATTGATCGTTTGCGGTTGGGGTTTGTGATCGACTTTTTTGAACCTTCAATATGGGCAACTTTTAATGTTGCCGATATAGCGATCATCGCCGGTTTAGTATTGATTTTTATTCAAATATGGGTTCAGGGTTCAGCCTTTGAAGAAACAAAAAATCAAGGTGTATGATCATGAATTCTGCCGGATTGATATCTGGCTTCATAGGAATTTTCCAGATTTTTCCCGTTCAGCTTTTATAAGGCTGATCAAGCAAGGTTTTATCCAAAAGAACCAGGTAAAAGTATTAAAACCGAGTACTGAAATCCGACCCGGTGATATTCTTGAAATCAATTGGCCAACTGATGCCATCCAGACCTTAGAGCCTCAAAATCTCCCTTTGGATATCATTTATCATGATGATCATATTCTGGTGGTGAATAAAAGAGCTGGGATGATCGTTCATCCGGTTCGTCCCTTCCAAAAAAATACCCTGATCAATAGCTTGCTTTTTCATGGAATTCAACTTTCTCGTTATGGCTTTCCACTACGTCCTGGAATTGTTCATCGCTTAGATCGGGATACCTCAGGCGTTCTGGTGATTGCGAAAACCGATCGTGCCTATCTCGAGCTGATTCAACAGTTTAAAAATCGAACGATTGAGAAATATTATTTGGCTTTAATTGAAGGGCAGTGGCAAGGGATAAAGGAAATCGATTTTGCCATTACGAGAAATCCCCGGGAACCTTGCCGTATGAAAATTTCGTCCAGCAGTGGTAAACCAGCCCGAACTGAGATAGAACCACTGTGGATTGGAGATAACTATTCTCTCTTGTTCGTCAAACCGAGAACCGGGCGGACTCATCAGATTCGGGTCCATTTAAGCTCTCAGGGTTATCCAATTGTAGGGGATAAATCTTACGGTAGTCAGCATTCCGAATCGATCATACAACGTCAAGCTCTTCATGCCTTTATTATCTCTTTTCCCCATCCAATCACCAGGAAAAAAATGATTTTTGCCGCAGCTTTACCCAGCGATTTTCAAGAAGCCTTAAAGCGAGTTTCATATCCGGCGAATTTGTTTGGGAAGGACGGGAGTCACGGTTAAATTTGTTTCGTTCCGGAAAGTCATTTTTCCTAAGCCAGCATGGGGAAGGGTTTTGACATTTTTAATGGAGGTATACACAACGGAAACCGAAGTTTCATTCCGAAGGGAAGAGTAGTAACCAGCAACTTGTGCAGCTAAGAAAAGGTCCTCGGAAAGGGTAACAGATTGATTGGATATCCTGAGTAAAACATGAGAACCCGGATAATCCCGGACATGAAACCAAAAATCATCTCGGGATGAAAAACGAGTTACCAATAAATGATTGGCTTTTTCATTTTTTCCAACCAAAATGATATTGTTTGATGGAGTAAGAAATTTGAGAATACCCGGCTCAAAAAAGCCTGAATGAGTTGGGCTCTTTTCGTCTTTTTCTTGTTGGAATACAAGTTGGTCAAGGTTGTCACGTTCTTGTTCGAGGATTGTTTTTCGAAATTCCAGCTCTTCCTTTTTCTTTTGGAGAATGTGGTTGCGGGTTTTCGATTTCCGATATTTTCGAAAGTAGAGCTGCATGTTTTGATTGATAGAAAGAAGAGGATCAATTTCTATAAAAATATTTTCTGAAAGGTCGGTGAAAATGTTTTTGACGACGATTCCTTGAGGTTTCTTTTCAAGAATTTGTAATTGAGGGTAGAGTTTTAAAAGATTGCCGCAGGTGAGTAACTCATTCAGTTGTTTCTCATTTACCATAGATTGTTCCACTTGGCATAATTCATCTTCGATAAATAAAAGTTCTTTTTCGATAAAATTCTTTTTTTTATTTTTTTGATTGAGAAAGGTTTGTTGACTCCAGGAGGTTTGAACGAAATATTTCACAGCTTCGTTGAGGTTGGGAAAATTGAGACAGAGATCGTGAGTGAAAGCTGTGGTTGAGGACCAAAATATTCCCTGAGGCATATGATCCTGAGGAGAGAGAGAGACTGAAAAAACCGTTTTTTGGTCGAAAAGTGGTAGAAAAATATCTTGAAGACAGGCACTTAAACAGGGTTGAAGGTTGTTGGGAGTGACCCCGCGTTTGATTAAACAATCGGCTATTTTTGATGCCAGGAAGGGACCAACGCCGTCAATATTCTTTAAAAGCCATTTTGGTAAATCGTCATGGAGTTTTAAGGTGGGGAGTTCAACCTTTTGTTGGGCCAAGAGAAGTGGATCGACGGCATTTATTTTTTGCGGGGGAAGTTGATAGGGTTCTCCAACGATAATGGTGCGAAAGCGGTTTTGTTGAGCAGTGACCGTTTTTTGACAACCGAGAATACAAGAAGGGTCATCGGTAGTGGTCAGAATACAATTGGCGTTTCTTCCGGTTAATTCACAATAAAGATAAAAGTGGTTTTTTTCTTCCCAGATTTTTTGGTTCTGAAAAGTAAAGCGGATGACTCGATCCCAACCCATTTGTTCGAACCCGATTATTTTAGCTCCAACTAAATATTTATTAAGAATTTGCGTCCAAGCTGATTCTTTCACCTTTTTCATCTGGGGTTTAAGGTGAGAGTAGTAAAAAAAACAAATTTCAGGGTGGCTGGATATCACTATAAAACCTGATTGGTTTCGAGAGCGAATCTCGATGCAGGTTTCTCGATTTTCGGAAAGAGTAATTTTTTGTACCCGGGCTCCTCGTATAAGGGGGGAAACAGCTTTGATTTGAAAATGTAATGGTATTCCTTCCAGTATTCTCATCGATTGAAATCCTTATTTTGTTGACACCTTCAATAATATTAAATAATATTATTCCAGTTGTTCGATTGCAAGCTCGGCTTTTATTGAAGGATATTTTTTTTTGACAAAGTTCGAAATACTCCATTGAGTGATCAGGAAATACAATGAAAACTGTATGATCAGAAAAAAATAAAATCATGTTGTCCTACAACAGATTTATATTCCCCTAAAGCGATAATAACGGGGAAGGAAAGGATATAATTAAAAAAGTTTTTTAAAAAGGTGAAAACATGAAAAGTATGACTGGATTTGGCTATGCTGAAGGCGAAGGTTCGATTGGATATTATCGAATATCCATAAAAAGCTTTAACCATCGCTTTTCAGATATCAATTTACGGCTTCCTCGGGAATTATGTTTATGGGAAGAAAATTTGATTTCCTATCTCAAAGAACGGGTATCAAGAGGAAAGGTAGAGCTAAAGCTCAATTTTGAGCCTAGTGAAGAGGCTTTTTCGGTTGAAGCCAATTCACTTTTGGCAAAAGCCTATATTAAGGCTCTTCATAAACTGAGCAGCGATTTGAACATTTCTTATGAAGCTGACTTGCGGGATTTAATGCAAGTCCCGGAAATAATCAAACTGAAGGAAGATGATCATCGCTGGATCGAGGAATATCAACGGTTTTTCCCGATATTACAAGAAGCTGTAGAAGCCTTCTTGCAATATCGTCAACGCGAAGGAGAAAAATTACAACATGACCTTTTGCAACAAATGGAAAAATTAAGAGAATTGATCGCTCTGGTGGAAGAAAAATCGAAGAACATCCCGGTCTATTACCGAGAAAAACTGAACCAGAGATTAAAAGAAATCATTCCAACCGTTCCGATCAACGAAAATTTATTAGCGCAGGAAATTGTTATGTATGTTGATCGAAGTGATATTCATGAAGAAATTATCCGTTTGAAGGCTCATATTTGCCGCTTTGATGATATTCTTTCACGTCAAGATTCGATCGGAAGAGAATTAGAATTTGTACTCCAGGAAATGAATCGTGAAGTCAATACAATTGGCTCGAAAAATTCAGATGTTGAAATTTCTTCTTTGATTATTGATTTAAAAACAGTTTTGGAAAAAATGAGAGAGCAAATTCAGAATGTGGAGTAAAAGTTAACTATGCCCGGCCTCCTTTTTGTTCTTTCTGGACCATCAGGCGCTGGAAAAAGTACCGTTCGGAAAGCTGTCATGGAACAATGCAAAGGTTTGAAATATTCTGTTTCCTATACAACCCGGATACGACGAGAAGGAGAGCGTGAGGCAATTGATTACTATTTTGTTGATGATGAAACCTTTCAGCGCATGAAAGAGGATAATTTGTTTATCGAATGGGCTAAAGTCCATGGCAACTTTTATGGGACACCCCGTTTAAAGGTGGAGGAGTGGTTACAAAGTGGGTTTGATGTTATATTAGAAATTGATGTTCAGGGAGCTCTCCAAGTAAAAAGAAATTATCCTCATGGAATTTTTGTTTTCATTGCTCCTCCGTCGTTAGAAACTCTTGGTGAACGCCTTCGCAATCGGAAAACTGATCGAGAAGACGTAATCTATCTGAGAATGATGAATGCTTTAATTGAAATGAAATCGATTCGGGATTATGATTATCTGATAATTAATAATGTTCTTGAAGAAACAGTTCATAAATTTCATTCGGTGATTATTGCTGAGCGTTGTCGAATTCGATATAGAGACGATGATAATCAAGATGCTTTATGGGAATAAGCTCATTTCTTTCTCTGTGCTGCCTTGTTGAAGAGGAACACTCAATGACTAGATCAAGATTTAATCTGAATTGAACACTGCATTCTTGTAGAGATGATTCAGCCATTCCCTTCCAATTGAGTTGTCATGCATTAAAGGAATAGGGTCGAATAGATAAATGAAAGCATTTCAGGATAGACTGACATGCTGCTTGTGCACCATTCAAGGAGGATAAAACCAATAGATTGGGGTGAGATTATGCTGTCCATTGACGAATTGATCAAGAAAGCTGGAAACCGTTATTATTTAACCACAATAGTTGCTAAACGTTCTAAACAACTTAACCAAGGCGCCAAACCTCTGGTTGAAACTCAACCAACAACCAAACCACTTCTTATTGCCTTAAAAGAGGTTGCTGAAGACAAAATTAAATGGTCTAAGGAGACGACATGAATATCTATTATCCACCGCAATTCTGGAAAAATAAAAAGCTCCTATTTGGGATTACTGGTGGGATTTCTGCCTTTAAAGTAGCTGGATATGTCAGTCACTTGGTACAAGCTGGTTCGGATATCCAAGTTATTATGACCGAGTCAGCTCAGCAGTTTATTGGAAAAAATACTTTCAGTGCATTAACTCGTAAACCAGTTTATACTGACTTATTTGAATCCGGAGAAAAGATTCTTCATATTCATTTGATGAGAGAATATGAATGCTTCGTGGTAGCACCAGCTACTGCCAATATTATCGGCAAAATGGCCGGGGGGATTGGTGATGATTTGCTAAGCAGCTGTTTTTTCGTTGACCCGAAGAAAGTCATATTCGCTCCAGCAATGAATGTTGATATGTGGCATAATCCAATTGTCCAAGAGAATATAAAAAAGTTGATTGCAATTGGAGTTCGGGTCATAATCCCCTCGTCTGGAAATTTGGCTTGCGGAGAAAGAGGGGAAGGTCGCCTTCCCGAGCAAGAGGAATTTTTAGAAGCCCTTTACTATCTCCTTTGTTCTCCTCAACCTCTTCAAGGGAAAAAAGTACTCATAACGGCCGGACCAACTCGTGAATATATCGATCCTATCCGTTATCTAACCAATTCTTCCAGTGGTTTGATGGGATGTTCGCTGGCAGCTGCTGCTCGGGCTCGTGGAGCTGATGTAACCTTGATTGCTGGCCCAATGTCGGTGAGAATTCCCTCTGGTATTCACTTTCTTCCAATTGTTTCAACCCAGGATTTGAAAACTGCGGTTCTTGAACAATATGATAAAACTGATATTTGTATTATGAATGCTGCAGTAGCTGATTATCGACCTTCAAATATATCAACAGTGAAAATAAAAAAACAAGGTAAAAGCGAATTGATATTAAATTTAATTCAAAATCCTGATATTCTCTCTGAACTGGGACGCCGGAAGGTTTCTCAAGTTTTAGTTGGATTCTGTGCTGAAGATGGAGATATTGTCACCGAAGCTCGTCAAAAATTGCAACAGAAAAATTGTGATGTGATGGTTGCCAATCAAATTTTAACAGGGGAAAGTGGTTTCGAGGTGGATAAAAATAAAGCGTGGTTTCTCAACAAAAATGGTGAAATGATTGATATTCCTTTGATGTCTAAAATGGAATTGGCTGAAATCATTATCGACCAGATAGGAGCTTTTTATTTTTCATAATATGAATTCTGCCTTAGTTGCTCTCCCACTTCCAATTTATAAAATGTTTGATTATGATGTGCCTCAAGAAATGAGCGAGAAAATTCAACCAGGGACAATAGTTGAGGTTGAATTTCACGGTTCGCACCGTTTTGGGTGTGTTTGGTCGGTTTACCCGGTTTTCAATGAAAAAGATTATAAATTAAAAAGCATTCTTTCCTGCCTTGCCCTTGAACCCCTTGCGAGCTGGCAGGTCAAATTGGCCGAACATATTGCTCATCAAACCTTTTCAAGTCTTGGAGAGGCCCTTGAACTTTTTATCCCCAAGTATCAATTGTCATGGGAAAAATGGACAAGGCGAAGAATTTTTTTACCAAATGAAGAAAGTGAATATTTTTCTGATTTAAAAAAATATGGTATTGATCCTATTTCTCAAGGAATGAATTTATTTCTATTTAAAGAATTATTCAAACTACCCACCCAAAAAATCAATCAATTGATAAAAAAGAATCGAGCTATCATTGTTGAAGAAGACTACAAGAAAAACCAATTTATCCTCCCCTTGCAAAAATGGGTTCATAAATGGTGGCAGAGAGGAACCGTGGCTGAGAGCCTGCAACTTTTAGGGATGCTCATTGAAGATAGTTTCCATCGAGGTCTGAAAATCTTCATTTTACTCCCGAGTCCAAAGGTTTTAGATTATTTTTTCGAAAATCTCAAAATCAATTTTCCCTTCCTTCGTTTTCTTTCTTTTGATGGAAGATTATCAGCCCGAAAAAGAATGCTTCTCTATCACATGGTCAGAGAGGGTCACTTTGATGTTTTGCTGGGCACTCGTTTAGCTCAATTTTTGCCGATTCATCAGGTTGGGGTTCATGTCTTATTCGATCCCGAAGATTTTGGTCATTATTCTGATCGGTATCCTCATTATCATTCTTTCTTTTCTCTCATTGAGAAAGTCAAAATAACTGGTGGAGACCTCCATATCCTTGGGACCATTCCCGATTTAACCCAATATTTTGGATTGCAGGAAGGTTATTTTGAATTTCAAAGATGGCAGAATAAAACATCCAGCAAAGAACAAAAGTTGGAATTAGTCACTTACGATCAAAAAAAAGGCATTCTTTCTCAATTGGTACAAAAAGCTCTTGCTCAAAATATAACCTCTCGTCAGAATAGTGTTATCTGGGTTCAAAAAACCGGATATTCGGTGGCTTTAGGTTGTTCCGATTGCGGTTTTTATTATTCCTGCCCTGATTGCGATGTTGCTTTCAGATTTTATCAGAAAGAGACGATTCTTCAATGCCCACGCTGTGGGAAGAAAGTCGTTCCTGAAAGCTTTTGTCCGGAATGCCATGGACCCTGGATGAAAACTTGGGGTGAGGGCATTGAAAAAGTCTATCAATTCTTAAAAAGAATATTTCCTGGGATATCCATAATCAAAGTTACTTCTGATCAAGAAAGAAGCGAGCTCAATTTCACCACTGTGGAACCGATGATTATTGTAGGGACCTCGGCAGCTTTAAATGAAGAAATTTTAACTCACTCAACTCTTTTTATCATCCATTCTTTTGAAGATTGGCTATTTTTACCGGAATTTCAAGTTCGGGAGAAATTTTATCAGAACATTCAGCGATCCCTCTTTTTTTTGGGAACAGCTCAACAACACCCGACACGAGTTTTAATTGAGACCGCTAAGCAATATCAAAAATTTATCGATCCCTTTTTTCTTCCTCCTTCAGAATTTTATAAAATTGAATTAGAAAAAAGAAAAAAATATGGATACCCGCCCAGTATGGGGTTGCTCCAAGTGGTTGCTCGTTCAAGGAATAAGATGGACCGTGAAATGGTTCTCAATATGTTGAAAAATGAGTTGAATGTTGAGAAGTTCGAAATGAGTGGTCCCTTTCCAGGAGAGAGCCATCTGAAAAAATCAGGATTGAGCGACCAATTCATGATAAAATTTGACCAATCACTTTTGGATACCCTGTATGAGAAAGTGACAGCTTTCATTGAAGCTCGAAAAAACTCCGGTGTTGAGGTTGATTTCAAAGTTTATAATACCTTGCCATATTCGGCAAAGGATAGCCTTTAATCGGGAATTGTATCAATTTATGGGTACCGATGGTAAAGATTAAGGAGTTTTGTTAACCCCTTTTTTCTTAGATTCATTTGCTACTCCCCCCTCACCTCCACCTCTCCCACCAGGGGAGAGGAAAAAAGAAATATGGGAGAAGGTTGGGATGAGGGTGATAACCTGGTTTTAAATCCAGGTTTCGTGTTGTCAAAGAAAGTTGATCAATGATGTATTGTTGATTTGAAATATAATGAAAAAGGTGGTATCAATGGCGGATCTGAATATTGAGATATATGGAAGCCCGGTATTACGGCAAAAAGCTGAACCTGTTCAAAATATTGACGGCAAAGTCCAAAAAATTATTCGGGATATGTTCGACACGCTTCATAAAAACTCCGGTTTGGGATTGGCAGCTAATCAAGTGGGAATTCTTCAGCGTGTGGTTGTTTTAACCAATCCAAATACTGGTGAAGTTATGGCTTTGATTAATCCCGAGTGGAAAGAAATCGAACCGGAAAAAGAAATTGGAGAAGAAGGGTGTTTAAGTGTTCCTGGAATATTTTCGAAGGTGAATAGGTTCCGCAAAATTCAAGTGACAGCTCAAAATGTTCAGGGGAAACAGTTCAATTTTTCGGCTGAGAGCTTATTTGCCCGGATTATCCAGCACGAAGTCGATCACCTCAATGGGATTCTTTTTATTGACCGTTTAAGTCCAACTCGCCGATTTGTTTTAGCGAGTAAATTATCACGAATAAGTTCAAATGGTGATCATGAATGATAAAGGTCATTTTTTTAGGAACAACCTCCTTATCGGTTGGAGTGCTCAGTTCTCTGGTCGATGCTCAATATCAAATTGCTGCTGTTATCACTCAACCTGACCGGGAATGTGGCAGAGGAAGAAAATTGACCCCTCCACCCGTGAAGGTCTGGTCTCAGGATCGTGGGTTTAAAGTTTTACAGCCAGAAAAAGTGAATCGAAAAGAGTTTCTCGATCTCATTTCCGAAATTGCTCCAGATATTCTCATTGTAGCTGCCTATGGACAAATCTTGCGTTCATCACTACTCAAAATTGCCCCTTTTGGTTGTATTAACGTTCATGCCTCACTACTCCCTCGTTATCGTGGTGCGGACCCAATTCGTTGGGCGATTTTGAATGGTGAGAAAAAAACCGGGGTGAGTCTTATGATAATGGACGAAGGAATCGATACTGGACCAGTTTTAGCCACCCGTGAAGTTATCATTGAAGAGTCAGACAACAGCGGTACTTTAGAAAAAAAATTAGGAAAAATTGGTGGAGAATTGTTAGTGGAAGTTCTCCCTGCCTGGTTTGAAAGAAAGATCGAGCCAATTCCACAATCGAATGACCAGGCGAGTTACGCGGGAAAAATTCCTAAAAATCTATTTCAGATCAATTGGAATCATTCAGCGGAAGAAATCGTTCGACAAGTTAAAGCTTTTGCTCCCTGTCCAGGGGCTTTTGGGTATTTTCATCAAAAACGTTTAAAAATTATGAAAGCTCATGTTTATCATCATGAAGAAAGAGCCAATCCTGGCCAAATCATTCGCTATGAACCAAAGGATGGATTATTGGTGGGAACTGGAAATGGGGTATTGGCGATAGAAGAATTACATCCAGAGAATAAAAAAGTTCAATCCAGTCTTGAGTTTTGCTGCGGATACCATATTCAACCTGGAGATGTTTTTCAGTAGGAGGTATGTGGAATATGTTCTATCCCTTTGATTACACATTTATTTTATTAATACCAGCCCTTATCCTGGCTTTTTATGCACAATCTAAAGTGAAGAGCACCTATGCAACGCTATCGCAAAAGCAGTCTCGAGCTGGTTTGAGTGGCTTTGAAGTTGCCAAGCAGCTTATTCAACAAAACAATCTTTCCCTTCGGGTTGAAGAAACCCCTGGGCAGCTTACCGATCATTATGATCCGTCTCGGGAAGTACTCCGGCTTTCTACCGATGTGGCCAGGGGTGGCTCAATTGCAGACTATAGCATAGCTGCTCACGAAGTTGGACATGCATTACAAAAGCGCGAAAAATATGGAGCTTTTGCTTTACGTTCCATTTTAGTTCCTGTAGCCAGTATCGGTTCACAAGCTGCTTTTCCACTCTTTTTTATTGGTTTAATTTTTTCTTTTCGTTTTCTCATGGATATTGGAATTCTCTTTTTTAGCTTGGCTGTTTTATTCCAAGTGATTACCCTGCCAGTGGAATATGATGCCAGCCGACGAGCTTACCTGGCTCTGACTCATTCTGGTTTGGTTGCTGTCGACGAGCAACCAGATATCAAGAAAATGCTCAATGCTGCAGCATTAACGTATGTTGCTGCAACTGCCATGGCCGCTCTTCAATTGTTGCGTTTAATTCTTCTTCGTCAGAGTCGTGATTAAAAAATAAAATTCAAACGACAAATCGTCTCAAGACCTTTCCAAATAATTTTGGAAAAGAACCGAAAGGATTTTTGCCCCTAACCGTGAACGTTCGCTTAGAAGCCTTCCATATATTGAACCGGCTTTTTCGAGGAGAGCAAATTTTTTTAGATAAATACTATTCATCCTCGATAAAAACTGGCCAACTCTCAAATTCGGATCGATCCTTTTTGGTCCAATTGGTTCGTGGAATCGTGAAATTTTATCCTCAGCTTGAAGAAATAGCCTCAACCTATCTCCCGAAACTTAAAAATCTCCCTAAAAAAGTTCAAATCATAATGTATTTAGGGTTATTTCAGCTTTCAGTCGATACTCGTATTCCCGATTACGCCGTGGTATCGGAGACAGTTGAATTAGCTCGACTTACGAATTCCCATCCCTGGATTAAACTGATTAACGCCGTCTTACGAAAAGCTGCGACAGAAAGATCTCGTTGGTGTCAAGAAGCAGAACACTGGAACATGATTCTTCCCCAATGGTTGGAGGGATATTGGAAAAAATTTTTAACCGAGCAAGAAATGAACCAATTGAAAAAATCTTTAATTCTTCCTCCGGTCCTTTATCTTCGCGTAAATACCCTTAAAACAAATGCTCAAAGACTTCTTGAGGCATTATCAAAAAAATATTCTTTAGTGGTTCACTCATATCCCTTGCTGCCTAATGCTCTCCGTGCACAATCGGATTATACCCAATTGGTTCAAACTGATGAATACCAAAAAGGATATTTTTCCATTCATGATTTTAGTTCTCAAGTCATGGTTCATCTCTTTGCTCCCAAACCAGGTGAAAAGATTCTTGATATTGGTTGTGGTTCAGGAGGTAAAACTTTGATGATGGCACAGATTATGAAAAATCAAGGACGCATATATGCAGTAGACGTTAATCAGGAAAAATTAAAAACCCTTGATGCTCTCGCTCGTTGTCAGGGAATTGATATAATCCAAACCATGATCGCTGATGCAACTCAGTTCCTTCCTCAAGAATTATTGAATGTAGATCGGGTTTTTGTTGATGCTCCCTGTTCTGGTTGGGGAACTCTGCGAAGAAATCCCGAAATTCAAATTTTAAGAAATGAGTCTGATAATAAATCTTTTGCTGAAAAACAGCTCCAACTTTTAAGCCACACTTCTGCATTCGTTAAGAAAAGTGGTATTATATTTTATTGCGTCTGTACCATCACTCCAGAAGAAACCGAGGGAGTAGTTGAAGCTTTTGAAGGACAAGTTACAAAGGCATGGGAAGTAACCATTCCTGAAGAAAATCAGTTGCAAACTGATTTGAAACCAATTATCATAGCCGATGGGAAATCATTTATGATTTGGCCTCATCATTTTCATTCCGATGGTTTTTTTGGGAAGGCGTGGAGGAAACTGTGACTGCAAAAAAGGTAAAAAAATCGAACCTTTTTTTACGAATATTGTTAACGGTCATAGCTTTCGGTTTAGGAGCTGTTCTCAGTGGCTTTTTTGGACTCATGCTCTTACAATATTCTGTTAATGCGACCTCATTATCAGTGCCGGATTTCCGCAGTCAAGACTTAGTAAGCGCAGTGAATTTAGCATCAAAAATGGGTTTACAGATTGAAGTTGCCCGGGTAGAAAACCATTCAGATAAGATGGCAAACCAGATTTTGGAACAAGATCCGGTTCCGGGAACCGAAGCCAAAAAAGGAAGAAAGGTCAGAGTGGTTGTGAATGGACAAATTGGAGAAGCCCAAACCAGCGGAGTAGTGGCCGCTCCAACGGCAACCCAAGCAACCACAATGAGCAGAGTGCCTGATGTACGAGATTTGAGTTTAAATGAAGCACAAACGCTTTTAGAAGCCAACGGATATCGACTGGGTCGAGTGGTGGAAGTGACTCATGAAGAGGTTTTAAAGGGAATGGTTATATCCCAGGATCCACCCGCTGGGAGTACTCTTGCTTTGGGAAATCAAGTCAGTCTTTTAATAAGTAAAGGTGGTACGGAGATAGCAGTTGCAACTCAACCGGTAAAAATTTTAGTTCCTGATTTAATTGGTTTAAAAGTTGAAGAAGCGAGGCGACTTTTAGCAGAAAGAGGTTTATCGATTGGCCAGATTGAAGAAGTAGCTATGCCTGAAAGAAATCCCGGGATTATTATTGGACAGATACCAGAATCTGGTCAGGAAGTCTCCGCCGGTCAAACAATAAATCTTCAGATCGTTAAAGCTATTCAAGATTTAAAAGACTTAAGCCTTCGATTTGCTTTACCAGATGCCAGAGTTCCCATTACCGTGAGAGTTGTGGTCAATGATGAATTGGGGGAACGGGTGATTTATGAAGAACAACATCAAGGTGGAGAAACGGTAGACATTTCGTCTCGAACCAAAGGAAAAGGGAAAGTCCTGATTTATTTAAATGGCTATTATTATTGGGAAAAAGAACTCTAGAATGTGTAAATAGGTGGTGTTTATGGCACTATTAGCTCCTTCAATTTTATCCTGTGATTTTTCTCGACTTAAAGAACAGTTACTCATGGCTCAAGAGGGCGGAGCAGAGATGATTCATATTGATGTCATGGATGGGCATTTTGTTCCCAACATTACCTTTGGAACCTTAATCGTCGAAGCGGTTCGGAAAATACTCCCAAAAGCTTTTCTGGATGTCCATCTCATGATCCAAAATCCCCAGGAGCGTTACCTCGATTTTATTGATGCGGGTGCTGATAATATAAGTTTTCATCTGGAAGTTGTCCCTGATTTTGATTTCTTAATTAATCTTATTTTGAAAGCTGGTGCGAAGGCTTCATTGGCAATTGCTCCTGGTACACCAGTACATATGCTGGATCAAATTCTACCGAAATTATACATGGTGCTCTTAATGACTGTTAATCCGGGTTTTGGAGGACAAAAAATCATTCCAGGTATGGACCAGAAAATTATTCAGCTGAGGAAAAAAATTAAATCGAAAGGTTTAAATACCTTCATTGAAATTGACGGTGGCATTCATGAAAATAATATTGAATATTTAGCCTCTTGTGGGGCATCAGTGATTGCTGCTGGTTCCCTGGTGTTTTCCAATGAGGATAAAATTACTCAAAAGGTGCGCGAGATCTCGGAGAAAATCAAAAGGTTTTAAGAGTAATAATGATAGAATTTCTGATCTTTTTAAAATAAAAAAAGCGTAAGTTTGCTTACGCTTTTTTTATTTTGCCAGCCTTCAAGCAAGAGGTGCATATGTTCATTTTGAGTGAGTGACCATTCAGCCGAACTCGGACTTTCTGAATATTTGGTCTCCACATTTTCCTCGTTACCCGATGGGAGTGACTAATTTTGTTTCCAATAACCGGTTTTTTCCCACAAATTTCACAGGTGGCCATTCTGAATCAACCCTTTCTGGTCATTTTTCGAGTTTCGAGGAGTAATATAGCACAAAAGAAAAGGTAAATTCAACTCATTCTTCCTCGGTGATGAAAATCTTTCCATTGTTTTGGTTTTCATATCAGGTTACAATACCTTCGGGTGTTTTCAAAATGGAGAATGAAAGAGATCGATTAAAAAAAATCATCGAACAAGAATCTCAGCGATTGGATGACCAAACCGTTTTTGGAGGCTTTCACCAATATGTTAAAAAAATGATCCAAAAACTTGCCATTCCAATTCCTGAAGAACTATTCTTTGCTATCGATAATTATCCTCACCTCACAAAGTTAGACAAACACATTTTCCTGGAAAAAATAATAACATGTATTAATAATCACTCCTACCCTCACTCTGTTAAACCACCATCTCCATCACCGATTGAACCGGTTGATTTTCGACTTCCAGTTCGAACGATAAAAGGAGTAGGGCCAATTGTCGAAAAACAGCTCAATCGCTTGAATATTTTTACTTTAGAAGACCTCCTTTTTTATTTTCCTCGTTATTATCAGGATCGAGGCCAAATTATCCCCATTGCCAAGGTGGGAGGTTCGATATTACAAACCGTGCTGGGGATTGTGGTTCGACATGATAGAGTATCGACCCGAAGAGGGAAATTGTTGAAAATAATCGTCCAAGACCGAACGGGGCAGGTTTCTTTGGTATGTTTTAACCGAGAGTTTTTGGCTCGGATACTTACTCTGGGGAAAAAAGTGCTCATTACCGGTTTTTTCCAAACTTCTTATGGAAAGAAAGAAACCAGTCGATTTGAGTATGAATTGATCGACTCAGAAGACTTTCAATTTGAATCCATTTTACCGGTTTTCAGTTTAACCGAAGGACTTACTCCCAAAAAACTACGCTCACTTATCGATTTTGCCCTGAAAACATCAATATCTGCCTTGCAAGATATTATACCCCCAGCTATTCGAGAAAAATATCATCTTCAAAGGAAACCTGAAGCGATTTTGGAACTTCACCATCCAGTTCGATCTTCAGTTTCCGAATTGAATAAACGCTGTTCCCGTTCGCACATCACTCTCATTTTTGAAGAGTTTCTTCTTTTTGCGCTAAGTTTAAAAATGAGAAAATATCAAATTCAAACTTGGCGAGTCCAACCCATTGTTCCCAATCTCACTTTCATTCATCATTTTATTCAACAACTTCCTTTTGAATTGACTTTGGCTCAGAAAAGGGTAATAAAGCAATTAGAAAGAGACCTGACCAGTGGGAAAGTAATGAATCGGTTGTTGCAAGGAGATGTTGGTTCTGGGAAAACCTTGGTCGCTATCATAGGAGCTTTATATGTTATACAAGCAGGACAGCAGGTTGCTATGATGGCTCCGACTGAAATCCTCGCCGATCAACATTATCAGCGATGGAGCCAAATACTAAAAAAATTTGGGATCGAAGTTGGTTTAGTGATTGGTGGTCAAAAGAAAGGAAAAAATGAATTAGTAGAAAAAATCGGACAAGGTCAGATTGATTTTGTTATTGGAACCCATGCCTTGCTTGAAGGTTATGTTCAGTTTAGTCAATTGGGCTTAGTCATTGTCGACGAGCAACATCGTTTTGGGGTAAAACAACGATCCCAACTTAAGGGGAAAGCGGTTGTTCCCCACCTCTTGGTGATGTCAGCAACACCTATACCAAGAACTTTAGCTTTAACTCTTTATGGGGACCTTGATGTTTCAATTCTCGATGAAAAACCAATCGGAAGAAAACCAATTGAAACGGTCGCTTTTTCCATGAATGAACAAAACCAAGCCTTTCAACGAGTCAGTTCCTTTTTAAAGATGGGACAACAGGCCTTTGTGGTTTGTCCGGCAATTGAGGAAAATGATCTTGAATTAAGTAGTGTAAATGATGTTTACCAGCAACTCAAAAAGAAATGGTTTCCCCACTATTCCGTTGAGTTGATTCATGGAAAGCTTCCTTCAAAAGAGAAGGATAATATTATGAGTCGATTTTCTCGAGGGGAAATCCAAATTTTGGTGGCAACCTCAGTGATTGAAGTGGGGATCGATGTGCCTAATGCCAATGTAATGATCATTGAAAATGCTGAGCGGTTTGGTTTGGCTCAACTTCATCAATTGCGGGGGAGAATTGGTCGAGGAGATCAAGTTGGTTTATGTGTTCTGCTTTACCAGGGGAAGAATCAAGACATTCAAAAAAGGATGGAGATTTTGGTCAATACCGATGACGGATTTCAAATTGCTGAAGAAGATCTCAAGATGAGGGGGCCGGGGGAATTTTATGGGGTGAGACAGTCTGGAACTTTGGAATTTTATATTGCTGATCCTTTCCGAGATTGGGCAATTCTGGAAAAAGCTCATCAGGAAGCTGATTTGATTCTCCAGGAAGATCCTCAATTACAGAGGCCGGAAAACCAACTCCTCAAAAGGGAAATTGAAAGGCGATTTAACCGGTTTTTGCCTGAGGAATTCATTATCGACGCTTAAATGAAATTCATTTTTAAAGGGAGAAGAAAAGTCACAGCGGAGGGATTGAAAAAAGAATTAAAAAAAGAGATAAGGATGAGCATGATTATTTTTTTTATTGTTCATTCATCATATCTCATTCTATTTACAGAACAGGTAGGTTTGTCATGGGATACTTATATATAACTGGGGGTTCGATCAGGAATCGGAAAATAATAGGACCTCAAAATCAAAAAACTCGTCCAATGCAATCATTTCTTCGAAAGACCTTGTTTGATTTAATGCCTCAATCATTGGATAATGCAATCATCTGGGATATCTTTGCTGGCTCAGGGGTGATCGGTCTTGAAGCGTTAAGCCGGGGAGCAAGGAAGGTTTTTTTTATTGAAAAGGACTCCAAAATGGCCGATATCATTCAGAGGAATATTCAACTATGTGGTTTTCAGGAGAAGTCCCAAATTCTATTGGTTGATTACTTTGAACTAAAGCGTTGGGTTACGAAAGTAGAACCAGCAAAATTCATCTTTCTTGATCCTCCTTTTCCAATGAATCCTGTTGAAGTATTGGAAAAAATGTATAATTTATATGAATTGGTAAAAAATAGTTTAATTATTATTCGTTTTTCAAAAAGACCAAGTGCTATACTTGAATGCCCTTTTTATAAGGTGATTCTTCAACGAATTTATGGTGAGAGTGTGCTGATGTTTGGTTGCTTTGAATAAAGAGAGGGAGCTCCCATCAAGAGCGAGAATTCGGAATACGTGAAGAAAGGAAGAGATATTTTGATAGCGATTTATCCAGGAAGTTTTGATCCAGTAACCAATGGACACCTTGATATTATCATTCGTGGAAGTAAAATATTTGATGGTTTGATTGTTGGACTTTTAAAAAATCCCAACAAAAAGCCTTTGTTTACTGTGGAAGAACGGGAAGAAATGATGGTGGAAGCAACTAAAGACTTAACGAATGTAACGGTCGAAATTTTTCAAGGCCTTCTCGTCCAGTTTGCCCGCCAGAAAAAGTGCCGTGTCATCCTTCGTGGTTTAAGGGCAATATCTGATTATGAATATGAAACTCAAATTGCTATAACCAACCGAAAAATATGCCCGGAGATAGAAACCTTTCTTCTCCCAACCAGCACTGAATATTCTTACTTAAACTCAACGGTAGTGAAAGAAATTGCCCAGTTTGGAGGATGCGTTCGGGGGTTGGTTCCTGAGTGTGTCGAAAGAAAGCTGAGGAAGAAATTTCAGGTTGAGGGTAGGTGATTATTCGAGAATCCTGAGAGAAATGAATCTTTTATGGTAAACTTAAAGTTCACCTCATAGTTTTTAAAAAATGTATGTTTTAAGAGGATAGTGGTTCAATAAAAAACCCAACACAGGGGACTGAGAAAGGAGACATGAATGGAATGAATGTTTTGGAGGGAATCCGTAACCGAGCGAAAAGTCTAAAAAAAACCATAGCACTTCCCGAATATGATGACGAACGAGTTCTTCAAGCTGCTGAAATTGCAACTCGCGAACACGTGGCGACTATTCAATTGATTGGTGATCCAGTCGTTATCGAACAAAAATCAAAATCTTTGGGTATTTCTCTTAGTGGAATTGAAATTGTTGATCATAAAAAAGACCAAAAAAAAGCAGAATATGTCCAATCACTTTTTGAATTACGCAAAGGGAAAGGTTTGACCCTACAGCAGGCCGAACAGTGGTTGGATAGCACCATGTATTATGCTTGCATGATGCTTTACCATAATCGTGTTGACGGGATAGTTTCGGGAGCCGCCCTTTCAAGTCCTGATGTGATCCGTCCGGCTCTACAGATTATTAAAACAGCACCTGAAGTCAAATTGGCATCGAGTTGCTTCTTGATGGTGGTTCCTGATTGTCCTTATGGGGCAGATGGAGTATTTCTTTATGCTGATTCTGGATTTAATCCCAACCCCTCCTCTGAAGAATTAGCACATATTGCTATTACGACTGCCCGTACAGCAACTCAGCTCTTAGGCGTAGAACCGATTGTTGCCATGCTTTCCTTTTCCACAAAAGGAAGTGCTCGGCATGAATTAGTCGATAAGGTTATCGAAGCGACAGCAATTGCTCAAACTTTAAAACCTGATTTGCTCATTGATGGTGAACTTCAGGGAGATGCGGCTTTGGTCCCCTCAGTTGCAGCGAAAAAAGCTCCAGAAAGCAAAGTCGCGGGGAAAGCAAATGTTCTCATTTTTCCCGATCTCAATGCTGGGAATATTTGTTATAAACTAACCGAGCGTTTAGCACGAGCAACTGCCATTGGACCAATATTACAAGGTTTGGCGAAACCGGTCAATGACTTGTCACGGGGTTGCAAAGCTCAAGACATTGTTGATCAAATTGCCGTCACTGTTTTACAAACCCAATTTTAAATCATTTTTACCAAAAAGTTTTCATCATACGAGGGGAAAGGAAATGTATTGATGCATCTTCATCTTTGAAATAAATTTGAAGGAAAATAATGAGAAAAGGGATGATGGAAATTGAATATTTTGGTGGTCAATTGTGGAAGCTCGACGGTGAAGTACGAATTACTCAGTATGAATGATAATACCGATAATCAAGTTATTGCTAAAGGCTTAGTAGAGAGAATTGGTATTCCGGGTTCTCGCCTTGAATACAAAACCAACCATCAAGTATCCTATTCCAAAGAAAGAGAGGTTCCGAACCATCGTATTGCCTTAGAATGGATCATCGAGGTGATGACTGATTCAGAAATTGGAGTTATCAAGGATCCGTCAGAGATTGACGCAGTCGGTCATCGGGTCGTTCATGGGGGGGAAAAGTTCACTGCTTCAATTCTTATTGATAATGAAGTTTTAAAAACCATTCATGCCTGTGCAGAATTAGCGCCTCTCCATAACCCACCAAATATTTCTGGAATTGAAGCCTGTCAAGCGCTAATACCAAAAGCGCCACAAATAGCAGTATTTGATACTGCTTTTCACGGAACTATACCTGAGTATGCTTTTATTTATGCTATCCCCTATGAATACTATGAAAAATATCGCATCCGTCGCTATGGATTTCATGGTACTTCACACCGGTATGTAGCAGGAAGAGCAGCGAAGATGCTAGGTAAAAACCTTACCGAACTGAGTTTGATAACTTGTCATATGGGAAGTGGGGTTAGCTTTACTGCAATTAAAAATGGGAAATCAATTGATACTTCTATGGGTTTTACTCCTTTGGAAGGTTTAGTGATGGGGACTCGTTCAGGGGATCTGGATCCATACATCCTTCTCTATTTGATGGAGAAAGAAAATCTTTCGACCAAGGATATGGACCAGATATTAAACAAAAAGAGTGGAGTTGTTGGGATATCGGGAATATCAAGTGATACTCGAGATATTGAGGATGCTGCTCCAACGAACTATCGTGCCCAATTGACACTCGACATCATTGCTTATCGAGCCAAAAAATATATTGGAGCCTATTATGCGATTCTTGGAAATCTGGATGGAATTGTTTTCACAGCTGGGATTGGAGAAAATTCATCTTATATCAGAAAGACAATTTGTGAGGGTCTTGAACCTTTAGGAATATCTCTTGATAATGAAAGAAATAAGGTAAGGAGAAAAGAGGCTTTCATCAACTCCGATCAATCCAAAGTGAAATTAATGGTGATTCCAACCAATGAGGAGTTAATGATTGCCCTCGATACTTATCAGATCGTTCATGATTTGGAGAGATGAATATGAAGGTTTATATTGGCGATGTCAAGAAAGAGGTAGGATTGACAAGCCAAGAAAGTCTGAGTAAAACTTTTCCACCGCTTTCATTTGGTGGTGAAAAAATTCCCTTTGCTCAACCGGTTCAGGTGGATTTGACTGTAACCAATTGTGGTTCAGAGTTATGGTTGGAGGGAAAAATTAAAACAGCTTTTATCCTTCCATGTTCTCGGTGTCTCGAACCTTTTATCTACCAGGTTGAAGCGCCTCTCAAGTTGGAATATCGGAATCTTGACCGAATTACCCGAGCGTCTGATATTGAAGCAGAAGCTAAAAGCGCTGATGATATGTATTATTACCATGAAGAGGATGCCGTTATTGATATACAAAGAGGAGTCGTCGAAGCATTATTGATACATTTTCCTATGAAACCGGTTTGTTCTGAAGAATGTCAGGGTCTATGCCCAATTTGTGGAGCAAATCTCAACCAAGGTCAATGTGGTTGTAAAAGATCCACTATTGACCCTCGGCTGGCAATATTAGGGAAGATCGATTTGGAAAAAAAACTTAAGAAATGAATGAAGAAGCGAACCACTATTTTTGGTTTGCAATAACGAATAAAGTATTTTATACTATGTGGCAATCAAATTTTACCTGTATTTAAGGTGATTATTTTTTACTAATAATTGGTTCCTCTTGATTATGAGGAAGATATTCTATTATAATGAGTTTTCGTTTTTGCAGAGATGAGAATGAGCCTGTTTTATCTCTTGCACCAGTTGAGGAGGAAAATACTTACCTCCTCACCCTGACCCTCTCCCACCAGGGGCGAGGAAATGTTGGTACAAGACGCCGAGGAGGAGAGGGGACGAAAAAGATAGGGAAAAAACTCCCCCTCTAGAAAAGGGGGTTAGGGGGATTTGATTTTTTTCCTGTTCCGTCATTGCGAGGAGCGCAGCGACGTGGCAATCTCATTTTGTAAAATCAGTGAGTCGTGAGAAGTGAACCGTGAACCAGAAAAAAAATAAAGCTTTGATAAAAAGATATTATGAAATTACTTATAACTTTCATTTTAACCAGGAAAAAAACAAAAGCACCCTCCCCCGCGAAGCGGTACCCCTCCACGGAGGGGAATTGTTGATTTTATTCCCCCATTGAGGGGGGATTTAGGGGGGTGTGCCTTTTCATTTTTTATTGAATTCCTTTTTTCACCTATTCTGGGATTTTCAAGTTAGAATAGATTACTTATTATGGATGATTGTTATTCAAATAAAACGAATACCTGTACTTGAAAAGTGCACTTTGAAGGGAGGATAAATACATGGCAAATCTTACGAATAAAACTTCACGATCAAACCGTGATAAAAGAAGAACCCATTGGGTTGTAAAGGCTCCAAACCTCATTGAATGTTCCCATTGTCACGCTCTTCGCCTTTCCCACCGGGTTTGTCCAGCATGTGGATATTATGATGGGAAGCAGGTTATAAAAATTAAAGAATAACCGGAGAAAAGCATGAAAATTGCCGTTGATGCATGGGGAGGA
>JAAYUT010000130.1 GCA_012517485.1 Candidatus Atribacter fermentans | reverse complement strand
TCATCAACAGGAAAATCTTCCGCTGTTAGTTCAAAGTATTCAAGAAACTTCTTTTGGGCATCTTCTTTCGAAAGAAAAACTATTGAGCTGACCTCGGGAAGATTTTTTAACTTTTGGACAGTTTCCTGTGCCTCTTCGTCGGTAACCTCAGATAAGAAATAGGCTTTTATGGTAAAGCTTTGTCCTGAAAACTTCCCCATTTTTTCCATTTCTAAGTATCCAAAAATAAAAATATTTACAATCAGTTGGGTAAAGAATATGCTGAGAAAACCAATCAAAACCAGAGATGGTCGCCTTCGTAAATTATGAAATGCATCGCGCACAAAACCCAACGTTCTCCAGCCCCTTCTGATCTTATGTTGGTATTAATAACCAGATTCAACCCTTGTTTTACAATAACGGTCAGCAATTAAGCGCCCCTGGTCGAGTTGGAGTATTCGACCAGAGAAACTCTTTAACAACCGGTCATTATGTGTGGAAACAATAACACTCGCTTTTTCTTCCCGACAATACAAATAGAGGGTTTCTACCATCTCATAAGCAGAATATTGATCAAGATTTCCAGTTGGTTCATCGGCTAAAACCAGTTGAGGTTGATGAATTAATGCCCTCCCCAAACATAATTTTTGCCTTTCTCCTCCTGATAACCATTCTACTAAATGATGCTTTCGATTTTCCATTTCTAACATTGCTAAAATTTGGGCACTTAGCTTGGAAATAACATTCTTTTTGATACCCATGATTTGCAAAGGAAAAATGAGATTCTCATAAACCGTTCGGGAAGGAATGAGTTTTAAATCTTGAAAGATAATACCTAAATTCCTACGAAGAAAAGGAAGATATCCATCATCTAAATGATTAATACGTATATCATCAAACCAAATATCACCCGAGGTTGGAAGTTCTTCTCGGTTGATGAGTTTCATCAAAGTGGTTTTCCCAGCACCAGTAGGACCAACTAAAAAAACAAATTCACCTTCTTTCATTGAGAACGAAATATTTTGAAGGGCTTTCACTCCACTGGGATATATTTTATATACCTTGTCAAAGCCAATAAAAGCCATTTTTGAGAGTTCTCTCTACTATTCTTTAATCCTTTACTTTAAACAAGCACATTCCATCCGTCTTTTGGTCATTATACCATTTACAATACTCACGTGATGAGTAAGTGGTAATCAGTAAAAAATCTTACAAGAGTTATTCAATCCATCTCTATTATGCAAGGTTCTATGGATTGGGAAGTTTATTGTTCATTAAAAAAGTTTGTTTCAAATTTTTTTCTGCTTTCCTAAACATTTATTCATTTAATCCCAATCTTTCTTTTAAAACCATCCAACCAAATTTCAAAAAAGCTGGAATAACCCTTTTCAAACGGCGGGGTTCGGAAGCTATTCGGTAAAGCCATTCCAATTTCATTTGCCGCAATAATAATGGTGCTCGTTTCTTGTCTCCACAAAGTACATCAAAACTTCCTCCAATCCCGATCATAATCGAGGTTTGAAGGAGATTTCGATTTTGATAAATCCATAACTCTTGATAAGGAGAACCTAAACCAACCAAGAGAATATCAGGCTTTGAACGGTTAATATCTTCTATAATTGGTAACGAATTTTCAAAGTAACCATGATGATAACCCGAAATAATA
>JAAYUT010000129.1 GCA_012517485.1 Candidatus Atribacter fermentans | reverse complement strand
GACATTCCTTATTTAAAAGCTTTTTTCTGCTTGATCAAGATTATCTTTAGTGATGACAGCCGGTTCAATTAAAACAACTGGATTTTCCGGTGTTTTGCTATCCTTTACGAAATTATAAAGAATTTCAAAACCGGTTGCTGCTTGTTTCCCAGGAAATTGCTCAATGGTAGCATCGAGAATTCCATCACTTATAGATTTGAGTGCATCGGTCAGCGCATCGAACCCAATCGTTATGACTTCTTGGACATTGAATTTAGCGCTTGCTTGCAACGCTTCAAGAGCACCGAGAATCATTTCATCGTTGGCTCCAAATACAGCGTCAATTTCTGGGCTGCTCATAATAAAATCTTCCATAACCTTCATCCCATCATCTCGACGGAAATTAGCTGTCTGTGTTTTGACGGTTATATTGGGATATTGCTTCATGACATCCTGGAAACCAGCACTTCGATCTATTGCCGGTCCGGCGCCTGGAGTACCATAAAGCTCAATAACAGTTCCTTTTGGTTCTCCAAATTTTTTGTTTAATTCAGCGACGATAAATTCGGCGGCTTTTTTCCCACCAGTATAGTTGTCTGCTCCAACATGAGCAAGAACCTGCACCGGAACTCCCTCTTTCAATCTACGATCTACGGTCACAACAGGAATATTCGCCTTATTCAGTGCTTCAACGCCAGGAACTACTGCTTCGACTTCAATAGGCACTAACAATACTCCATTCACTTTTTTTATAATCATATCTTCAATGATTGATATTTGCTTTGATACTTCATTGTTCGCTTCCAAAGAAATTACATTGACACCCAATTGGCTTGCTTTATCTTTTACTGCTTGTTCAAGAAAAGCAAACCAGGCAAAAGAAAGAGATGGGAAAGAAAGGCCTATCGTATATTCTTGTGCAAAGGCTATCGTTCCCAATAAACAACTCATAATAAATATTACCGTAATGAGCATTAATCCTATTTTCTTCATTTTTTAACCTCCTTTTTTAAATAATCCAGAATTATTAAATATTTAAATCAAATAATTCGTTTGTTTTTCTCTTTTATATCACCTCCGCACCGTTATTTTTCCTTTTAAATAACTCTCTTATAAGATGAAATTAGGATTAACCCTTTTTATTTAAAAAAAATTTTTAAACAGTTCGAAACCGTCGTTTCATTCTATCCATAAGGACCGCAAGAATGATAATTGTCCCTTTTACCATCATCTGCCAATAAGGTTGAACTCCTAATAAGTTTAATCCGTTAGAAATAACTCCGATGAGCAAAGCTCCGATGAGGGTCCCATAAACTCCCCCTTCTCCGCCCATCATACTTGTTCCGCCAATAACTACCGATGCAATAACATCTAATTCATAACCTTGTCCTGCAACTAATTCCCCAGAATTAAGCCTTGAGGTGAGGATAAGTGCGCTTAACCCTGAAAGAGTACCAAGAATTGTATAGGTAAGAATCTTTACCCGATCAACCATGATACCAGAAAGTAGAGCTGCTTCTTGATTTCCTCCTATAGCATAAATATAACGACCAAAAACTGTTCTTTTAAGCATAATACCGACTATAATGACACATCCCAAAAAAAGAACGACCGGAAAAGGAATTGGACCAATCAAACCTGCTCCAATAAATCGGAAAGAAGGACTCATTCCAGAAATCGGTTTTCCCTGGGCAATGAGTAGTGTTGCCCCACGAAAAATACTCATTGATCCGAGGGTTACAATAAAAGGATGGATTCCTCCTTTAGTAGAAACATATCCATTGAAATACCCGATACCTGCTCCTATTAATAAAGGAACAACTAAACTAAGAAAAAAGCTTCCACCCCATTTTACTTGAAAACCAGCCGCAATAATACCTGCAAAAGCTACAATAGAACCTACAGATAAATCAATGAGGCCCAATAAAATTACCAATGTCATTCCGACAGCCATTACACCTATAATTGATACTTGCCGAATAACATTAATAATATTAAGAGGATTGAAAAAAACCGGGTTTAATATTCCAAAAATAATACAAACCATTATAAAAACTAAGAGAATCCCAATTTTATCCCAAAATATAAAAAAACGGTGAACAAATCCCTGATTTTTTTCTTCAGTCAGAGCGTCCACTTAAATGACCTCCTCCTATTGCCAGTTTTAAAACCTCTTCTTGATTTGCATTTTGTCTACTTAATTGTCCAGTTATCCTTCCCTCTTTCATAACTAATATTTGATCACTCATCCCTAAAATTTCTGGTAATTCTGAAGAGACCATCAATATCGCTGCACCTCGCTCAATAAGCTTATTCATTAAATGATAAATTTCAACCTTCGCTCCGACATCAATCCCTCGAGTGGGCTCATCAAAGAGATAGATATCACATTCTCGCGCAAACCATTTTCCTAAGACAACTTTTTGTTGATTGCCACCCGAAAGAAACATGACTTTTTGATCAAAAGAAGGTGTTTTGATATTCATCATCTGAACCATTTCTGCAGTAATCCGATTGAGTTCTTTGTCGTTAATAAATCCTCGTGTTGAGATTTTGGTTAATGAAGGCAGTCCAATATTATCAATGACGGATAATAGCAATACCAAACCTTGGGTTTTTCTCTCTTCTGGGAGTAAAGCAATACCCAAATTAATAGCATCTTGTGGAGATTGTATTTTCACTTCTTGACCTTTTACAAATATCTTCCCACTATCGATGGGATCCAAACCATAAATAGCGCGTAAAAGTTCGGTCCGACCTGAACCAACCATTCCTGCTAATCCAACGATTTGTCCCTTCTTGAGGGAAAAACTAATATCATGAAGAATTCCATTTCGGTTTAAATTTTCAACGTGTAAAATCTCATCTTTACTCTGGTGGTTCATATAAGGAAATTGTTCAGTCAATTTTCTTCCAACCATTTTCCTGATCAAATCATCAATGCTTAAAGCAGAAGTGGTATTTGTCGAGACGTGTTTTCCATCTCTCAAAACCGTTACTCGATCCGCGATTGCAAATATTTCATCAAGATGATGGGAAATATAAATAATGGTAACCCCCTGGGTTTTTAAAAACCGAATGATTCGAAATAAGGTCTCAATTTCTTTTTTTGCAAGTGCTGCAGTCGGTTCATCCATTATTAAAACTTGTGCGTTCAAAGAAAGTGCTTTCGCAATCTCGACGACTTGCTTTTTTGCAACTCCTAAAGTTCCAACTTTGGCATCAACATCAACATCAACTTCAAGAAAATCAATCAGTTTTTGAGCTTCTTCTTTTATTTTTCTCCAATCAACAAATCCTCGTTCATTTTTAAAGTGATGGCCCATAAAAATATTTTCAGCAACTGTCAGTGCAGGAATCAAATTCAATTCTTGATAAATGGCTGCCACTCCATTTCGTAGTGCTTCATGAGGATTTTGATAATCTATTGGAATCCCCTGAAAAAGAATGTTTCCAGATGTTTTTTGGTAAACACCTGTAACAATTTTTATTAAAGTTGATTTCCCCGCCCCATTCTCCCCAACTAAAGCATGAACTTCTCCCTTTAATACATCGAAACTGACGCTATCAAGAGCTAAAACACCCGGAAAACGTTTGGTTACATTTTCAAATCGTAAAATACAATCACCATTTTTAATCGTCTTATCCATTTCCTTTCTCCAATCTTTAATCTTCACGTATTGCAATCGTTTTCAAGTTCAAACCAAAAAAACGCTTTTCATTATTCTATATTCTCTTCTTGTTTTTATCAATTTTATTTTGACTTTTCTTTCAAATAAAAAAATGAGTACCTTGGTTAATTTTTTTATCATCTTTTTCTATCCTTGACAAGGCTTATGAAATACGCTATTTTATTTTTGCCCTTCGCCGAAGTGGCGGAATTTGGCAGACGCGCTGGATTCAGGTTCCAGTGAGTTTAACGCTCGTGGGGGTTCAAATCCCCCCTTCGGCACCAAATGCGCGATTAACTCAGCGGGAGAGTGCCATCCTCACACGGTGGAAGTCGCTGGTTCGAATCCAGCATCGCGCACCATTTTTTTTCTTGAAAGGATTTTCACGTCCTATCCACCCGATAAATTTCCTTGATTCTCAAGAGAAGCTCCTAAAAGTTGGCAAGCGACAGGATAATTTTCATTTGCCTGAATAATCAGTGGACTTTTTTGGAGATAATCAAAAGCTCTTTTCCCATTTTTGTCATATATGCCTTTATCCGCCCCGGCTTCCAAAAGAATTAAAATACTATTTAGATCGGTACTATATTCAGCAGCATACATAAGCGGAGTTTTTCCCTCTTGGTCTTGAGCGTTTACATTGGCACCAGCTTGGATGAGAGATTGAATAATTTCTGCACCGAGCTTATTCTTTATAACCAACATGAGCAAACTTTGACCGTTGCTATTGCAAGCATTCACATCAAAACCGCTTTCAATCAAGCTTTGAAAAAAATCTGGCTTATAATTTTCGGTAATTTCATCTAAAAGAAATAGCCATTTATATTTATTTTGTTCACATTTAATTTGCTTTTCATTTCCTATGGGAGAGATTTTATTGTCGTTATTCAAATTTTCTGATTGAAAACATTCTCCTTGAAGCCAATGGTTTTTTGATTGAAAAGCCAAAAATAAAAAAAACAAGATGAGTATCAACCATCTTGACTTAAAGCTCATTTTATTCACCACTCATCATAAATAAAGTTTAAAAAAATGCATGAAAATGCTTGTTAGTCATCATCCCCGGTAACTATTCCTAAGAGAACTTTTATGATAGAATTCTATCACTTTTATCAATTTATTTTATAACAACTTTTAAATGGAATTTATAATGAAAAAAAAGAGAAGCGAATTAGAAATTCAAATTAGCACTACTCTCATTCAGTTTGAAAAAGAATATATGGGAAGAGGCCCAGTTGATATAAAAACTTAT
>JAAYUT010000128.1 GCA_012517485.1 Candidatus Atribacter fermentans | reverse complement strand
TTATCTCTATTCATCTGAGGTTTATTATATTATATCTGGCAAAGGGATTATGCACATCAATAGCCAAATCGAGCAGGTAGAGGAAGGTTCGACCATCTACATTCCTCCTAAATCCATACAATTCATTGAAAACACTGGGAGCCATGACCTGGTATTTCTTTGTATTGTTGATCCAGCATGGAAAAAAGAAGATGAAATTGTTCTTTGATTACTTACCAGTGATAAGTTCGAGTTAAGATTTAAACTCTAACATACGTTGAATGCTTCTTTCGGCTTGGCTTCGAATCGTCTCAGGTAGACTTATCTCTCCGTAACCAAAACGGAGAGAATAAAGGACCTTTTCCAAGGTAATTTTTTTCATATCGGGACATATGGCCTGTGCTGATGCTGGATGAAAGGTTTTCTCCGGATTTTCTTTACGAAGACGATAGAGAATTCCAATCTCGGTTCCAATTATAAATTCAGTTTCTTTGGATTGCCTGATAAATCGAGTCATTCCTTCAGTCGATTGAACCTCATCAGCTAAATCAATCACTTCAGGAAGACATTCAGGGTGAACAACAACCAAAGCATCGGGATGGAGTTTTTTTTGAAATTGGATATGTTCAGGAAGAATGTGAGCATGAACTGGACAATCTCCATCCCAAAGGATAAATTGACGCCCAGTTTTCCTCGAGACAAAGTTAGCTAAATTTTTATCAGGAATAAAAATAATTTCATTGGCGTTTTTTAATCCATCGGTAACAATCTTTATGGCATTAGCCGATGTACAGCAAATATCACATTCGGCCTTCACATCTGCAGTTGTATTCACATAGGCAAGAACTTGGGCTTTGGGATGTTCTGCTTTAAGCTTTTTAACTTCTTGGATGGTAATGGTATCTGCCATGGGGCAACCAGCATTTTTTTCTGGAAGAAGGACAACTTTATTCGGAGAAAGAATTTTGGCGGTTTCTGCCATAAAACGAACACCACAAAAAACGATGATATCGGCATCAGTTCGGCTGGCTTCTATACTCAAACCCAAAGAATCCCCTAAAAAATCCGCTAGATCCTGTATATCAGGGGGTTGATAATTATGAACTAAAATAATCGCATTTTTCATTTTTTTTAATTCTTGAATTTGTTGGATGATCGCATTCATCGTAGAACCTCCTTAATTATCCCTCCTCCAATTACGATTCCATCACGAGTGTACCATACAACTGATTGACCGGGGGTTATGTTTTCCAATTTTTTATAAAAGTTGACTTTTATTTCATTGTTTATTTTTTCTAAAGAGCATTGGTGTTCTTTTTGGGAATAACGTATAAGAGCAAAAATTTCCTGGTCTGGGATTCTATCGACCAAAAAATTCACGTGATTGGCAACCAGAGCCATGGCTTGTAAATCTTTTTTTTCGCCGACTATGACAGCATTGCGAGTAAGATCGATATCGACAACATAGAGAGGACGTGAATGACTGATCCCTAAACCTTTTCTTTGACCAATAGTATATAGGTATATGCCATCATGGTGCCCAAGAACTTCCCCTTGGATATGAACAATCGGACCTGATAGATCCAAATGAGAACGGTTTTTAATAAAATCACGATAGTCCCCTCGAGGAAGAAAACAAATATCCTGACTCTCGGGTTTTTCATCCATTTGCAAATCAAGCTGATGGAAGAGAGATTTTACCTCTTCTTTGGTGAGATGGGCTAATGGGAATAGAATCCTACTAAGAGTTTCCTTGGGAATATTGTATAAAAAATAAGTTTGATCTTTTGAATGATCCCGGGGTTTCCGTAAAAAAAATTGATTGTCGATGAAATCAATTTGAGCATAATGTCCGGTTGCAAAAAATTCAAAGCCATTTTTCATGGCATAATTAAAAAGAAAAC
Source organism: Candidatus Atribacter fermentans (assembly GCA_012517485.1). Lineage (GTDB taxonomy): Bacteria > Atribacterota > Atribacteria > Atribacterales > Atribacteraceae > Atribacter > Atribacter fermentans. The sequence continues at coordinate 6,328 of JAAYUT010000128.1, read as the reverse complement.
CAAATTTTATCCGTCGATTGCAAATTATACAGGGGTTGGGAGTCCTTCCAGACAAATATTCCTTAATAAAAGGTTTTATGACTTCTTTCTCAAACTCATTGCTTATTTCAAGGGTTTGATGTGGGATATCAAGAATTTCACATACCCTTTTCGCATCGCTTAACCCGGAACCAGAACGTGGATCGTTAGATGAACCATGAAGAACTTGAAAAGCCATAGTAATCCCATGAACTTGATATCCTTGTTTTTTTAAAAGGAAAGCAGCGACCGAAGAATCGACTCCCCCACTCATCGCGACTAATATTTTTTTTGTTTTCACTTTAACTCCTCTGATTTGAGTTCTTCATTCATTTTTCCTGAACGATATCCTGTGAGATCTAATGTAACCCATTGGTATCCTAAAGATTTTAATTTTTCGACGATTTGATGACGATAATCAAGAATTCGAGTTAAATCATTAATTGACAGAGGAATTTCGATTCGAGCAACTGGATAATGATCTCTTACCCGTAATTGTTCAAAACCCAATTCATTTATGAAGCATTCTGCCTTTTCGATTCGATTCAAATACTCGGAAGATATTGGAATTCCAAAAGGAATTCGGGTAGCCAAGCAAGAATAAGAAGGTTTATTCCAGGTCGGTATGTTCTTTTCTTTAGATATTTGACGAATTTCTTCTTTTGTAAAACCTGCATCGACCAAGGGACTTTTCACTCTCATTTCTTGAATAGCTTTTCTTCCCGGACGAAAATCTGATAGGTCGTCGATGTTTGAGCCTTCAATGATGAATTGGTAATTTTTCTGATTGGTAATTCCTTGAATTGTTTCAAAAAGTACTTTTTTACAAAAATAACAACGGTTTGGACTATTTTGAGCGATCGAAGGATGTTGAAGAAGATTAACTTCTTGAACTATTAAGGGAAGTTTCAGTTGACTGGCGGTCTTGAGAGCGATGCTTTTTTCGCTTTTTGGCAAAAAGGGCGTATCGATAAGAACCCCACTGGTTCTATCTCCTAATACTTCATAACTAGCAAAAAGCAAAAAAGTGCTATCTACGCCACCGGAATAGCTAACTAAACAACTCTTGAGGTCATATAAAATTTGTAATAATTTATCATATTTTGTTTTTATTGGGGTAATCATGAATTTTTTACCAAACTGATAAATATCGTTCTCCAGTGTCAGGAAAAATAACCACAATCAACTTCCCTTGATTTTCCTCTCGTTTTGCCAATTGAAATGCCGCCCAAGCGGCTGCACCACTTGAAATGCCAACATGGATGCCCTCAGTTTGAGCTATACACTTTGCCATTGAAAAGGCATCATCATCATCAACCTGAATAATTTCATCGATTAATTCTCGACGAAGAACCTCAGGAATAAAACCAGCTCCAATTCCCTGGATTCGATGGGGAGCTGGGGTTCCCCCTGATAAAACTGGTGACTTTTTTGGTTCAACTGCAACCACCTTGAGAGATGGCTTTCGACTTTTTAAAACTTCTGAGGTTCCTGTGAGAGTTCCTCCGGTTCCTACCCCACAAACCAAGATATCAATACACCCATCGGTATCAATCCAGATTTCTTCGGCGGTTGTTTCTCGATGAATTTTTGGATTAGCAGGATTTTTAAATTGCATTGGGAGAAAAGATTTAGGATTTTCTTTTGCTAATTCTTCTGCTTTTTTGATCGATCCTCGCATCCCTTCTTCTGAGGGGGTGAGGATGAGTTTAGCACCAAACCAAGAAAGAATTTTTCTTCTTTCGACTGATACGCTTTCTGGCATGGTGAGTATTAACTTATACCCGCGCTGAGCGCAGACAAAAGCCAAAGCAATACCGGTATTCCCACTAGTTGGTTCGATTATTATGGTATCTTGATCAATTAACCCATTTCTTTCAGCCTCGTTTATCATTGAGACTCCAATACGATCTTTCACGCTTCCGCATGGGTTCAAATACTCAAGTTTGGCAACAACCTCACCAGGGAGATTAGCACCTAATTTTGACAGGCGAACTAAGGGTGTATTTCCTATAAGTTGAGTGATGTTTTGAGCAATTTTCATAAAACTCATCCTTTCTATAAATTGAATAATCTCCCATAATGTTATCACTCTAAATAGGATTAGTAAGCAAGTTATTTTTGAGGTGTTTTTTGGGTATTTTGACGTGTAAATTGAATAGGAAAATTTTCAATTCGGTATTTTTCTATTTGATCCAATGATAAGGGTATGGGTTGAACCATTTTTGGTGATGGAAAGCTTTGATGCTGTATTTTTATATAGAGTGGTTCGACGTCGGGAGAAGAATAATAAGCGATTATCCCCGAAGCAAGTTGTTCAGTAGAAGAGTCAATTACTCCCAGCCCCAAGCCGGTTGGACCTTTGCTATGGGAGGGAGTAAAAATATAATCTTTTGGTTTAGCATGGTTAAACAATGCCGAATTATCTTTTTCATTACGACCAACTATAAGTTTAAATTGGCTGGTGAGTCGGAAATATCTCCCTAATTTTAAGAGTTCAATATTTTCCATTGTCAGTTCATTATGGATAAGCAGATCATGGACTCTTCGAGCAAAAATCGGATCGGTTAGAAGACATCCACCTGCTGGAGCTGGATAATCAGTGATTCCCATTTTTTGAGCCAAATCGAATTGAGGTCCACGAATCCGACCGGAAAAGTTGAATAATTTATCCCGATTAACCCATCCTTTTTGTTCGGGAATGGTTTCTTGTAGCAATTTCGCTGAAAGTGGTCTTAAAATGAAACCTTTTAGATGAGAATCCCGATCAATAATATTCAATCCCCATAGAAATTGAGACTTTGGTCTTTGAGAGAGAACTTCGCCAGTTACAAGAAATGAGGCCTTTTTTTCCTTCATAACTTGATAAGCTTGGGTAATCATTAGTATTTTACAATCGATACAAGGATTCAAGTTTTTACCAAAATCATATTTTGGGTTTTGAAGAATATTTAAAAAATTTTCTTTTAATTCGATTTCAACCAATTCGATACCCATTTTTTGAGACATCGAACGAGCATAGTTTTGTTTTTCTTTCATTTTTTTATTATTAGCGAATGGATGAATGAAGTTCACTGCAATGACTTCGATGCCTTGATCCATGATGATTTTTGTTGCAAGTATGCTATCAAGGCCTCCTGAAAACAACGAAACCGCTTTAATCATAAAATAACACCTCAAAAGAATAGAACATTTTTATTGGAATTGATAAAAGCACTTGTTAAATAAAGACTATTCGGGTCATATAGATTAAGGAAAGACATCTTTAAATGAAAAAAATTCTTTCTTCCTTGATGAGAGAGCGACACCAGAAAGGATGAAAGCCTAAGACTCGATATGCTCTTGATTGTCTTTACATGAATCGGGTGTTATACATTGTGCCCCTGCATTTTTAATTCATTTGTAGGGGGTTTAATTATTATGCCCAGGGATTCTAAAATAGAAACAAAAGGCACCATCCCCCGCTAAGTGGCATCTCTCCAAGGCGGGGAATTGTTGAATATTCTCCCATTGAGGGGGGATTCAGGGGGTGTGCCTTTATTTTTTGTTCAATTTTTTACCCATTCCTTTATTTTCAGGAAAGAGAATACTAATATTATAAAAACACTAATATTATAAATTGTATATCGAAGTTGTCAAGAAATGTAGTTGGGGAAAGCTTGAAAATAAACTATAATAATAACCAAAAATGAGTAAATGGGGCAGATTCTGACATGAAAATAAAAGAACTTCCTGATTTTGATCGACCACGCGAAAAATTAGAGAAATTAGGTCCTAAACCATTATCGAATATTGAATTAATTGCGGTAATACTTGGGAAAGGGACTCGGGTAAAAGATGTATATCAACTTTCAAAAGAAGTCATCGAATGTGTAGAGAATAATTTTGAAAATTTAAACTTTGCGACTCTTATGAAAATTGATGGGTTAGGAAAAACTCATGCCTGTCAAATTCTTGCTGCATTTGAGCTCTCTCGAAGATATTTATTTCAAGATGGCATAAAAATACAAAACGCAAGTGATGTTTATAAATTGGTAAGTGATTTAAAAGAGAAAAAGCAAGAATATTTTCTTACGCTCACTTTGGATGGAGCATCACGACTCATTCAAAAAAGAGTAGTTTTCATAGGAACACTTAATCAAAGTCTGGTCCATCCCAGGGAGGTATTTGCTGATGCCATTTTAGATCGTGCTGCAGGTGTTATATGTGTTCATAACCACCCATCCGGTAACCTTCAACCCAGTCGTGAAGATATAGCGGTTACTAAGAAACTTGTTGAAGCTGGGAAAATTATCGGTATTCGGATAATGGATCATATTATTATTGGGAAAGCAAGCTATTTCAGTTTCCAAGCAGAAGGTTTATTAAATAGTGGAGAATAAAAAATATTCATGAAATATTGAGGCTTTCCCGTTTTGGAGGAACATGATGTTAAAACCAGGTAAGGTTGAAGAGATTGAAGGAGGAAAAGCCTGGGTTCGAATGCAGAAAGGTACGAGTTGTGGAGATCATCATTGCCCGTTGAGTTCAACACTTTTAGATGACTCAGGAACCGATTTTTATAAAATATTAGCTAAAAACGAAATATCGGCTTCGATTGGTTCTAATGTCATGGTTGAGGTAAAGGATGCTCTTGCCTTAAAAATATCCTTTCTCATTTATCTCATGCCAATTCTTCTGGTTTTAGGTACGTATCTTTTAGTCAAAGCATTAACCTCTCAGGTTTTATTGATCGGGACTGCTACCATAACAGCGATACTCATCTCAATCATTCTGTTAAAAAAGGCCGATCAACTCATTCAACCAGAGTATACAATAACCGGTTATCTTCAAGATGATGATTGTTCACAATGCCCATTTAAGGGCAAAAAAATCAAAGAAAGTGAAGAAAATTCGCCAAATAATTAAATTTCATTAACGGATGACAACGGTTTCTTCACTACTTCCAGTATATTTTGCCATGAGAATGATTAACAGAATAGACAAACCAAGCACGACCGTCGAAATCGCGTAAACCTCAGGAGAAAGACCAAAGCGAAGCATGCCATAAAGATAGATGGGAAGAGTATTAAAAGTACTAGTTAGGAAATAAGTTATGATGATTTCATCAAAAGACATGGTAAAAGCCAGCAACGCTCCCCCAATGACTGCTCTTTTGATCATGGGGAAGGTCACATATATAAAAGCTTGAAAAGGATTAGCACCTAAATCCATAGCAGCATTTTCTAAATTCCGAGAAAGACGTGCTAACCGAGCTAAAACCTGAAACATAACAACTGGTGTAGTAAAACTCATATGACCTAAAATGACCGTCCACATTGACAACTGAAGCTTTAAATTGAGGAAAAAAATCAGCAAAGAAAGACCGACAATTATTCCAGGGAGAATAATGGGAAGCATAGCCAGCATGCGGAAGAAGTCTTTTCCCTTAAATTCAATTCGGTTGAGAAAAAGCGCCCCCGATGTTCCCACGACGACTGCAAAAAAAACTGCTAACCCTGAAACTTGAAGGGAATGAAGGAGTGAGCTTAATAATTCTTTATTATGAAAGAGCCTCATATACCAATCAAACGTGATTCCTTCAAACTTCATGGTTGAACGAGAGGAATTGAGTGAATAAACAAAAACCACCAACAATGGAAAATAGAGATAAAAATACACGAAAGCCCCATATAAACCCAAAAAAGGAAAAGATTTACCCTTTCTTTTTAAAGGTGATGTTGTATTCATTATTCTAAAAACCCTTCTGATGAACCAAATTTTTGTGAAACTAGTAGGATAACGACTGCAACTGTAAACATTATGAAGCCTAATGCTGCTCCTAACGGCCAGTTATAAGCATAACCAAACTGAGTGACAATGAGATTACCGAACATCATTCCATTCAAACCTCCCAATTGCTGGGGAATAATATAATCACCAAGAGCGATAACAAAAGCAAGAGTAAAACCGCTAATTACTCCTGGCATAGAAAGAGGAAGAATGACATGGAGAAAGGTATTAAAACTATTAGCACCCAGGTCAGCGGAGGCGTCTAAAAGATTTTTGGGGATTTTTTCCAAGGAATTAAATATAGAAATAAACACATAGGGTAAGGCAATATAGATGAGAGCGACATAAACAGCAAAAGGACTATAGATAAAGATGGAGAGTGGTTCATCGATAATTTTTAGTGAAAGGAGAATGGTATTGAGGACCCCAACTCGTCCTAATATAGTTCGCCAGGCCACGATCCGAACCAGATAACTTACCCATAAAGGAACAATGACCAGCATATAGAGTTGATTTCGAAAGCGTTTTACTTTTCTTG
>JAAYUT010000127.1 GCA_012517485.1 Candidatus Atribacter fermentans | reverse complement strand
TAGGGGCTTGATTTATCATGCCTGTGGGTTTTCAGGATAGACATTCTTGCCACGTTATGACACCAGTTAAGAATGAAAACACTTTTCAGAAATCAATTTCCCCCTTTCAAAAAGGGGGTTAGGGGGATTTGAAATTATTCCTGCTCAGTCATGGCAAGGAGCGTTCTATGCGACGTGGTAATCTCATTTATCAAAATTTTTTGTTCCTTATTCATTGTCTCAGGGTAATCATTAAAAACCAAAAGGTACCATCCCCGCCGTAAAGCGGCACCCCTCAAAAGAGGGGAATTGTTCAATTCATTCCTCCATTGAGGGGGGTTAGGTGGGTGTGCTTTTCTCTTTTTTGTTGCATTACTTTTCACTTACTCTGGTATTTTCAGGATAGACCCTGTTCCTATGTGGCGTTGTGAAAACCATAACCCTATATATATTAAAAAAGAGTCAACACTCTTTGGCCCGAAAGAACAATCACGCTCACGATAGTCGAGGCAATCCCTAAACCCAACAAAACAAAAGGAAAGGATCTTTTTATTGGCCAACCCATTAAAAAGCATATCAAAGAGCCCGTCCACACCCCAGTAATTGGTAAAGGAACTCCGATAAAAAAAGTCAAACCGATCTGCTCCCATTTCTCATATCTCTGAAATTTTTTTCGAGTAGTAACCACCAATCTATTCCAAAGGGATTGAAACCATTGAAATTGTAAAAATACTGAAAGGATTGCATTCAGAAAATACATGACAACAAAAAAAGGAAGAAGGTTGAATAAAATAGAAATAAGAAGAGCTTGCCAGAAAGGAATCACTGGATTCGATACCCAATAAAGCAAAGACCCTCTAATTTCTGAAATTGGAGAAAAGCTTAAAAGAGCGATCCATAAATGGGAAGTCATGCTTGATTTATTCTTCCAACCAATTCCCGAATAAGCAGTTTGAGTTTTGGTTGAGCTTCATTTGCAGCTTGGATGACGATTTCATGAGAAACCGGTTCTATCACACCATCAATGGCCAAATCAGTTATACACGATACTCCAAAAACCCTCATGCCAGCATGACGAGCGACGAGAACTTCGGGCACCGTGGACATTCCAACTGCATCTGCACCAATTGAAATTAAAAAACGATATTCAGCAGGAGTTTCAAAATTTGGACCTGCAAGAGCAGCGTAAACACCTTTCATAACGTAAATCCCTTTTTCAAGGGCTATTTGTTGAGCCAATTGAATGAGATACGGGTCATAGGCATTTGACATATCCAAAAAACGAGGTCCTAGTTCGGGATCATTTTCACCACGAAGTGGATTGTCCCCGAAGAGATTGATATGATCACAAATAATCATTAAATCACCGCGTTTCATATTCCGATTCATTCCACCAGCGGCATTACTGACTATTAATATGTTAATCCCTAACGCTTTCATAACCCGAACTGGGAAGGTAATCTGCTTCATCGAATATCCTTCATAATAGTGAAATCGCCCCTGCATGGCAACGATTTTCTTTCCTGATAACTCACCAATAATGAAATTACCATGATGGCTCTCAACTGTAGAAACTGGAAACCAGGGAATTTCATCGTAAGGTATGACTCGATCAAGTTCAATATCATCGGCAAGAGCTCCTAAACCAGTCCCTAAGATAATACCTATTTCTGGTGAATAATCAATTCTTTCCCGAATGAAACGAGCACTTTCTTCAATTTTTAAACGTAAATTTTCCATAAAAACACCCCTCAAAATTATAATTATCAAGTTCAATAAAAATCAAATCATATTAATATTTTTTTTTAATGTGTGCAATACTCTATCTATTTTCTAGGAAATGAACGAGCATAAGCTTCTCGAAGGACTTTCTTATTAATATGGGTATAGATTTGGGTTGTTACAATATCAGAATGCCCCAAAAACTCCTGGACGACTCTTAAATCAGCACCATTTTCTAACAAATGAGTAGCAAAGGTATGACGGAGAGTATGCGGTGTTATCGTTTTTTCAATTCCAGCCTTTTTGGCGTATTTCTTTATCATTACCCAAATGTTTTGCCGGGTTAAAGATCGACCAGAAGCTCCGACAAAAACCGATCGACTCCGTTTTCCTCTTAATATTTGTTCTCTTGCCTGCTGAAAATATCGATTCAACGCTTCATTCGCCTCCTCACCAAAAGGGACCATCCTTTCCTTAAAACCCTTTCCCCAAAGTCTTAACATCGAATTTTCCAAGTCAAAATGTGAAAATTCTAAAGAGGTTAATTCGCTTACTCTTAATCCACTCGCGTATAATAATTCCAAAATAGCTCGATCACGAATTCCAATTGGCTTGTTTAAATCAGGAGCGTTTAACAAGGATTCGATTTCACTTTCATCTAAAACATCGGGTATTTTTCTTTGAAAACGAGGAGAATCGATAAGTTTAGCACAATTTTCAGGACTAATTTTTTCACGAATCAGATATTGGAAAAAAGTACGGAGTGCAGAAATTTTTCTGGCAAGCGAAGCAGGTGCTATGTCGCGCTTGGCTTCATTTCGTAAGAATTTTTCAACCACACCCTGATCGAGTTGAGAAAAAGAAGCTATACCCTTTTTTTCTAAAAAATAAATGAATTGTTCCAAATCAAGCTCGTAGGATTGTATAGTGTTATCGGAAAGTCTCTTCTCCCAATATAAATACTGGAGATAAGCCTCAAGAATGTTCCTAAGATTGTCGAATGACATGCCTTCTTAATATCTCTCGTAGGAAAAGCGTGAATGCAATGATCAAGATACAAGCAAATTGAGCCGCTGTCAGAATTCCCCAAATCGAAAAGGGTTCATCACGCAAATATTCAATGAAAAACCGAGCAATCCCATACATCCAGAGATAATCAAAAAAGAGCTCTCCGCGGAATAGCTTTTTTTTCTCCAGTTTGAGTAAAAAAAAGAGGATAAGGAGGGAATATCCAATTGCATAAATTTGAGTTGGATATCTCCATCCTTCTAAAGCAGGAAAATGAACTCCGAGAGGAAAAATGGTATATGGGCTAACTCGTCCATAACAACAGCCGTTGAGAAAACAACCAATTCGAGCAATAGAATAACCTAAAGCTATAGCTGGAGTACAAATATCAAATAAAGCCGGCAAAGAGTATTTTTTATAAATAATATAGGGAATTGCTAAAAATATTGCTCCAAAAATACCACCGTAGAAGGTCAAACCACCTTCACGAATTAAAAAAATATGGATGAGGTTATCACGGTATAAATCCCAATTTAAAAAAACAAAAACTAAGCGAGATCCGATAATAGCTCCAAAAATACAGAGCACGCTGACTTCAACGACCGCATCGGGAGTTACTCCATAACCAGGAGCTCTTCGAGAGGCATAATAAATACCAACCAAAAAAGCTATACCCAAAAAAAAGCCATAAGCATAGACGGGAAATTGACCAATTCGAAATAAAACACTATGCATTACATCACCACCTTATTCTTCGTACTGACTACTTCTATCCATAAAGCTCCTGGATTAATTTTTAATTCTCTTCCATCTGCATAAAAATACTTGGTTTTCTCTCCAAGAGAATTCTTTTCCCAGCGGATTGCAGCTGCTTTCCCATCTAACAAAATCCACCCCGTTCCTTTTCCTACAAAAGTAATCTCTATCCGTCCTTCTTCATCTTTTACCTTTTGCTCAGTAACTTGAATGATTATATTAGAAGTAGTGATTTGCTGGCCGTTCAAAGAATCGACATGGGGATTCCCATTGATATATCTTCGATAGACTTTTTGGGCAGGATCCCAGGTAAATTTCACCCGATAATCTCCAGCATATAATATTTCTACTTGGGGAGCATCTTCAGTCCCCAGGGCTTCTTGGGGTATTCGGACTTGAAACCCTCCTCCTCCTTTTATTGGTTTATTGTAACCCAATCGTTGAGCTTGATTTCTGAGATTAGCTATAGAGGTATAGAGATTGTGAGGAGCTTTTCGATCTTTACTTCTCCAGAAAGCTTGAAAAAACTTAAACTCATCAATCGTATCAAGGTTCATTTCCTTCATATAAACATATGCTTCCACACTCCCACCGGCATGAGCAAATATTGCATTATGTTCAGCTGCTTTCATGACAAAATAGGGACGAGCACTTCTTACTGGACCAACATTATCCGCTACACCTTCGTTATAAATAGCCAAGAATCGAGTGATCCCACCTTCGGCCATAATTTCATAGACGATATCTGCTTTACTGAGTCCAGCTTGAGGTCGTGCTGCAGGAGCATTTTCAATGATGACTGAAATTGGCCGTTTAGAAAAAGGGGATTTCTTATCAATTTGTCCGGTTGGTATTGCTAATTCACCAGTAGCCAATGTTTCACCAACCGTGCTTTCTATTCTTTCCGCTCCTTCTTCAGCTAATCGAGCTAAACGGGTTGATTGACCTGACTTTTCAAACTGAGCTTTCAAGGTATTTTCGGCTTCAACTCCTTGCCATTTTAAATCTTCCGGTACATCAATATTTTCTCCGGGATTTACTAACTTTGCCCCAGAAGGTGATCCTGATTCAGAAATCATTTCCGAGTTTGGAAGATCAACTGGTGGTTTTGGGATGGTAACCTGTTCCTTCTTTTGCTGAACTTCAGTCGAAATTTCACTTTGTATTTGAGGTTCATTATTGATATCTTGATTTTGAATATCCTTTAAAGGATTCAGTTCAGCAATATTGGCTTTCTCAACGGGAGCAACTGTCACAGGTTTACGAGGGGATGGAATTTCTAAAACCTGAATCACGATGGGTTCGTCTTGAATAGGGGGCTCGTATTTCATCGATAACCAATAAATAGATATTGCAGCTAAAATAACCAGATTAATAATAACTGATAAGGTTAGGGAAAAAGTCCATACCTTTTTTTCATTAATAAAAAATTTATTCATGATTACTCTTCTTTAGTCGGTTGAGTCGCAATGGCTATTTTTTCAGCTCCAGCCTTTTTAAGAATATCCATGATTGAAACAACTTTACCATGTAAAACCTGCTTATCTGCTTCAACAATAACAGTCGCTTCTGGTTCATTCCGCAATGCCACAACAACCGCTGAGGGAAGCTCTTTAGCATCAACGAGAGCGCCATTAACATAAAGCATATTATTTTCAGTAATAGTAATAGTGATGGTTTTCGCTTCCTCAATTTTAGAAAAATCTGCCGAGGGAAGATTCACCTTAGCCCCACTTTCAATGCTAATAAATGTGGTGGTAACAATAAAAAATATGATTAATTGGAGCACCACATCAATCATGGGAGTGAGGTTGATCTCAGGCTGGCGCCTCTGTCTCTTTTGTCGAAATCGGAACATTCTCCTCAACTCCTTCTGGGCTCTTGGCTTCCTCGATGGCTACTCCTTCATTTCCATTATATACTCTAAGTTCTTCGATAATATCTAAAACTTCTGAACTGGCTTTTTCAATATCGTTCATAATACTTTCGGCAATCTGGGAAAGATAATAGTGGCCAATAACAGTAGGTATGGCGATTGACAATCCGGCAGCGGTTGTTATTAATGCTTCAGAAATTCCTCCCGCCATCTCAGTTGGTTTCCCAACTCCAATCGAGGCAATAACGTTAAAAGTTCGAATCATTCCAGTAACCGTTCCAAGTAACCCTAACAATGGGGCAATACTGGCAATTGTCGATAATACTCCTAAGCGTTTTTCAAAATATGGGAATTCCTGCATTGCAACGGTTTCCATGGCTTCTTTTGCTTCTTGAGGAACACCATTTAGATACTTTTTTATCCCTGCCATGATAATCCGTGATGCTGGCCCAGGATTTTTCTGACTCACATCAACAATGCCTCGTAAGTCTCTTTGATTGATAGCTTTTCTCAATGATCGTAAATATCTCTTTACTCTTTCTTTTGAATATCGTAAGACATACCACCTCTCGATAAAAACTGCTAAGAAAACAATCGATGAGGCCACGATTGGATACATGATTAATCCGCCTTTGCCTATCACAGTAAATATCTGCATCAACGAAACCTCCTGCATTGTAAAGAAAGAATCAGCATAAGTGTATCCCCAGTTTATTCCTCAGTCAATAGACTGATTCGTTTCTGTGAATTATCAACCCATTCATCTTTTAGACCGCTTTCAACCATCTGTTGATAAAATTTCAAGGCGGCTTTCGGTTGATCTAAATATTCAAGACAAACACCCATTAAATATCCTCCTCGGGTATAGTATTTTCCATTTTTATTTCCTAATAATTTCTCAAAATAAAATGCCGCGCGGTCATACTCTTCAATTTTCAAATAAACACTTCCAATACGATACCAAGTATACTCCAATTTCTCTCCCTTGAGTTTATTTTCTAAATTTAATAATTTGGGAAGAACATTTTGATAATTCTTTTGCACAATCATAAGATCAATGGCCAATGACTCTAATTCATCAAAATAACGCCCTTGAGGGTATCTATCCTGATAAAGAGATATCCGTTCCAAAGCTTGAGTGATATCTCCTACATAATAAGCCGACCAAGCGGTCATATAGATTATTTCTTCGCTTTGAGTCGAATTGGGATAGTTCTTTAAATATCGAGTAGCTTCTTGAAGAAAATCCTGGTATTTCTTTTGATTGAATAAAGATTCCAATACAATAATGCCAGCCCGCTCAGAATAGGCATTATCACCTTGCAATTTTTTATAAATATCAAGGGCCTGATCTTCCTTCCCCGATTTTTGTAAAGAAGTCGCCAATCGCCAGAGAAGATCAAGATTATTTTGGGTATTTAATCTCTGATACCATTGAACTGCCTCTGACCAATTCTCATCTTGGTAAGCGATATCACCTAAATAAAAGTAAGCCTCTTCCAGATAGTCCTTGTTTCCAGCAACAACCGCTTTTTGTAAATATTGAGAGGCTTCTTGTAAATTTCCTTCCAAATACAAAGCTTTCCCAAGTAAAAAATGAATGATAGCACTATTTTCAGGGCTTACACCTTCAGCAATGAGTTTTTGCAATTGCGATATTGCCGCAGAATAATCACCGGACTGAAGAATATTTATAACATTGCTTATTTTTTCATTTTCCGGATCCGAAAGAACCTCATCAGGGTTTAAACCGGCTTCTTCCAGCAAATTTCTTGCTTCTGATTCCTTCCCTAATTTAACTTGAGACCAAGCCAAAAGGTATAAATATTCCTGATCAAGGGTTCCGGTTTGTTTTTTTAATTGAGCAATATCCTCTACAACTTTTAGCCAATTCCCTTTTTTATAAGCCAGCTTTATCGTGAGTCGGAGAAAATCCAGTTGAAACTTCAAATTTAGGGAACCGGATATCTCATCAACCAATTTCTCAGCAAATTCAATCTGGTTGGTTTCTATATAACAAGAAGCCAATTTTAATTTGGCTTCCTCAATATATTGTCCTTGAGGAGTAGTGTTAAGGTATTTTAAAAAAGCAGATAGAGCTTGTTGCCATTTTTTTTCTTGATAGAAAGTATCAGCTACCAAAAAAGCATTTTCTTGTCCTTCAATTTGAGCAAAATAATCCCGAGCTTT
>JAAYUT010000017.1 GCA_012517485.1 Candidatus Atribacter fermentans | reverse complement strand
TCTTCCAGAGCAGGTTGTACTGCAGAAGGTGCCAATTCTTTGATAATTGCACAAAACTTGGTGTTATCAGTACAAGATACACCGATTGTTCCCTCACAACAAGTCATAATTGCCATTAATATACTAATTGATAATCCTAAAACGATATAGAAAATGACCTGGTTTTGAAATTTCCTTTTCCTCCTCATTGGTTTCCCCTCCTAAAGAAAAAATTAAAAATGAAAAATGTTTTTCAAGAAAATTGCTGTGATAAAAAATGCTAGCTTAACTGGATAGTAAATTGATGTTTATCATTATACTCTACTCTATACTAAAAATTTGAAAATAGACAGATTTATTAACCATTCTATTGGCGGTATTTATAAAATGAGGTTTAGGCTGTTAAGCAGCAAGGGGTAAGTAATGATGAAAATGAGTTACCCATCAACCTAACCCTCTTCCACCAAGGGGCGAAGGGGGAATTTGAATTTATTTCTGTTCCGTCATTGTGAGGAACGTCTTATGCGACGTGGCAATCTCATTTATCAAAATTTTTTAATGTTACTTATTTAATGTCTCAGGATAACCTTTAAAAAAGAAAGGCATCCTCCCCGCCGAAAGACGGCACCCCTCCACGGAGGGGAATTTTAAATTCATTCCCCCATTGAGGGGAACCCATTTGATGGTGTTTATAGGATAGACCGTCATGCCACTTTCGTGTTATCAGATCAGGATAAAAATTCAAACTCGACATGCCATAACATGTTGCTACATGAATCGGGCGCAAAAGAGACCGAGTGGGAGAGGGGGAGAAAAATGAAAAAAGAAAAAGTTCGGGATGACGGCATTTTGATATCTTTTGTATGGGCTTGATTTATCATGCTCGCATAAAGATTTTCGAGATAGGCTGAGATTTTAATCCCTATGATAAAATTTGAATTAGTAAATATTCAAGGAGTGGTTTATGGCACGATATATTATGTTTCAGGGGACTGGATCTGGTGTTGGGAAAAGCCTTATTACTGCTGGTTTTTGCCGAATATGTGCACGTAAAGGCATAAGAGTTACTCCGTTTAAAGCACAAAATATGTCTTTAAATTCAGGAGTGACACCGTTTGGTGAGGAAATAGGTAGAGCGCAGATGCTACAAGCTCGAGCAGCTATGATTGATCCTGATTCCCGAATGAACCCAATTTTATTGAAACCCCAAGGAGACTGCATGAGCCAGGTAATTGTTCGTGGAAAAGTTTGGGAGACTCATGAAGCTTATGAGTATTATCGAAATAAAAGATTTCTCTGGGAGAAGGTCATAGAAAGCCTGAAATCACTTGCTGAGGAATACGACCTTATTTGTATCGAAGGAGCTGGTAGCCCAGCAGAAATAAATTTGCGAGAACATGATTTGGTCAATATGTCGGTCGCTCGATATACACATGCACCAGTATTTCTTATTGGAGACATCGAAAAAGGCGGAGTATTTGCACAATTGTATGGGACCTGGGCACTTATGATTCAAGAGGAAAGAGAATTGCTGAGGGGCTTCATTATCAATAAATTCAGGGGAAATTATGAAATATTAGAACCAGGATTGAAAGAAATTGAAAAATTAACTCAAATTCCAGTGGTTGGCGTTGTTCCATATTCTCGTTTTCAGCTCGATGATGAGGATAGTATGACAGAAAAAATTGAAGCATCTCATACATCTCCCAAAACTGTTGATATTCACGTTGGAATCATTCACCTTCCCCATATTTCAAATTTCAATGATTTTGATCCATTAACGAATGAACCAGATGTGGAAACTCAATACATTTTTCCCAATGAAAATTTTAGTAAGTTTGACGTGATAATGCTTCCTGGAAGTAAAAATACCATTCGAGATCTTCAATGGTTAAAGAAATATAATTTTCAAGAACGTTTGGGGAACTATATCAACAATGGTGGAGTGGTGTTAGGGATATGTGGAGGATATCAGATGTTGGGAGAATCAATAAAAGATATTGATGGAAATGAAGATTATCAAGGTGAAATTGAAGGACTGAGAATCATTCCGATGAAAACCTTTTTTGAGAAAGAAAAAACTCTCAAAACTGTACAAGGATATTTAGCAAAGGCTAAGCAGGTTTCAGTGAAAGGGTATGAAATTCATCAGGGAAAAGAATCTTTCCTGCAAGTTCATGAACCACTTTTTAATCTCGCCGTAGGAAATCGAATCGAACCTGAAGGTATAGTAATCAATAATCAGATATTTGGAACCTACCTTCACGGGTTATTTGATGACGGATCATTTCGAAGATATTTTGTTAATTTGCTTCGCAGAAGAAAAGGATTAGAAATCATTTCTACGGTTTCTTTATCCTGGCAGGAAATCGTTGAAAAAGAGCTTGATCGTTTGGCTTATTTTCTTGAAACTTACCTCGACATTGAACGGATAGGAAATTTAATAGATAATTTTTAATATAATAGGAGGGGCTTTATGTTACTCCGACGATTAAGAGATTGCGATGAGTTCATAGCTGGTGATTTAATCAGACTACGTGAAATACTCCATCCAGATAAATTAGGGATTGATATCCATTACAGCCTTGCCCATGCTACTCTCCCACCCGGGCGCACATCTCAACCTCATTATCTCTATTCATCTGAGGTTTATTATATTATATCTGGCAAAGGGATTATGCACATCAATAGCCAAATCGAGCAGGTAGAGGAAGGTTCGACCATCTACATTCCTCCTAAATCCATACAATTCATTGAAAACACTGGGAG
>JAAYUT010000126.1 GCA_012517485.1 Candidatus Atribacter fermentans | reverse complement strand
TTAAGGTAAATAACTACCGATGGGAAGTTGATACAATCGATGAACCATAGTGAGAACTGGTTCACTGAAATGAGTGTTTCCGAGATTTATTGGATCCATCACACATCCATCATTGGTATGTTCTCCAAAACCAACAACATGACCAAATTCATGAAGCAGTGTAGCATAGACAGGGCATAAATTTTCGTCAGGAAAAATGAAAATTGTTGCACCGTATATCATTGAATTATTTCCAATGTAGACTTCGGTATATCCACAATTTTGATACAAATTAAGACTATAATCAACGGTAACAATGATTGGGCTGAAAGGATTAAAACTGAGCTGAAATGAGGTTGGTCCTCCAATCATATCATTGTATTTATCAAGAATCTCTTGAAGAAGAGGATAACCGGTCATATCAAACACTTCAACAATGCCATTAGGCCAACGAGTAACATAATTTTTATCCCAGCCATATTTTTTAACGAAGGAATCGGCGTAGGTATCAAATGGAGGAAAGCTTGGAGTAATTGATGTTGGGGGATTTTCAGTCTGGAAAAAACTTGGCAGGCAAGAAGAAATAAACAAAGAAAGAAAAACCAAGCCTAACCAAAGGAAATATTTGATAAAACGTTTCTTCATCGTATTCCTTTCCAAAGAACCACTTGTTTATCGGCTATTTTAACACCCTTTGCCTTTTTAATTTTATTTCTACGTATTTTAATAATAATTCATTCAACATCTAATTTATATCCCACTCCCCGAATAGTCACTATTCTTTCACCGTGTTCACCTAATTTTTTTCTAATATTGGCAATATATACATCGACAATTCTATCAGTTATAAATTCGTCAGCTCCCCAGACAAAATTTAAAATTTGTTCTCGAGAGATGATTTTTCCTTTATTTTTTGCTAAAAATTCTAGGATTCGATATTCTTTCCAGGAGAGAGGAATAAGATCTTCACCAATGATGAGAGTAAGATTATCAGCATCGAGAATAAGAGATCCTATTTTTAAAAAGGAATGATCGACGGTGGATTCGGATAAATGTCTTCGTAATACTGCTTTTATACGAGCTAACAATTCACGGGGATGAAAAGGTTTCACTATATAATCGTCTGCACCTGTTTCTAAACCCAATACGACATCGATAGGATCGTCTTTTGCAGTTAAAATTATAATCGGAATTTTATTGAGTACAGGATCTCTTTTCAAATAGCGGCAAAGTTCCATTCCATCAATTCCGGGAAGCATCAGATCTAATAAAATAAGGTCCGGGTGTTGGGAAAAAATTTTATCAAGAAAGGATTCACCACTAAAAAAATGGCAAACTGAGTATCCCTCTTTTTCAAGGTAAAGGGTTACCATTTCTGATAAATCTTTTTCATCTTCAATATAAAAAATCAATTTCTTGGTTTCTGGCACCTCTTTCAACAACCTTTCCTGGGTTTTTTTCTCTTTCCAAATAGATTGAATGAAACTTTGAACATAATGCATTATTTTTGATCAACAATTTAAGCTCCAATTTTATTTAAAATTTTTTTTCTTTGTCTTTTTTTAAACCTGTTTTATAATTTTTATAGTGAATGAAAAGGAGTTAACAAATTCACCTAAAATATGAGCTCATTATTACACTCTTGAACAGTATTTTCCATATTTTAATTGAAATTGAGGAAAATGGATGGAAAATAAATTCAACCCTGTTAATCGCTTGTATCGACTGCTAAGCCAAGTGAATCAAACTATTGTTAGAGTTCGAGATCGTCAACAATTATTTGATGAAATTTGCAGAATAGCGGTTCAAGATGGAGGTTTCCGTTTAGTCTGGATCGGTTTGATTGATCAAGAAGAAAAAATAATAAGACCAGTGAGCTGGTCGGGATATGAAGACAGCTATGTACAAAATATTTTAATATCTACCCAAAACATTCCAGAAGGGAGGGGACCCGCTGGAACTACTGCAGCCACAGGAAACTTCGTGGTGAGTGTTGATATTGAGAATGATCCACGAATGCTTCCTTGGAAGGACGCAGCTTTAAAAAGGGGATATCGATCAATCGCTAGTTTTCCCCTTACAATCAATGGGAAAATAACTGGAGTTATTTTATTTTATTCTTCGGAAGTGAATTATTTTGACCAAGAAGAAATTCAACTCCTTCGGGGATTATCAGATGATATTTCTTTTGCTCTTGAAGCCATGGAAAAAGAGAAACAAAGGCAGGAAGCTTTAGATTTGCTTCAGCAAGAAAAAGAATTTAATGAACAATTAATTAAAGCTTCTCCAACTTTTTTTGTTGCTATTGATCCTTTAGGCAAAATACTCATGATGAACCCTTGTATGCTCAATGCTCTTGGGTATTCTTTAGAAGAGGTAAGAGATAAAGACTACCTTACCTTTATCATACCCGAAACCGAGAGGCCTAAAGTCCAGAAAATCTTTAATACCTTGGTTTCATCTCGAGGACCTACTCTGAATGAAAACCAAGTCCTGACTAAAGGAGGACAAATTTTACTTGTTGAGTGGCATGGTCGTTCTATTATTGATGAGCAAGGGAATATCCTTTACTTCTTTGGAGTGGGCATTGATATTACCGAAAGAAAAAAGTCAGAAGAACGGATTAAATATTTATCTTATCATGATTCTCTGACTGGGTTATACAATCGAG
>JAAYUT010000016.1 GCA_012517485.1 Candidatus Atribacter fermentans | reverse complement strand
GCTGACATCCAAAAACAGAACATTGACACAACTCCAAGAACCAAAGAAAATACAGATTGGAAAATGAGAATGAGGGCTAACGACCAAAGAGCCATTCCTAAGGTCATAGGTTGGCGAATGATGCTATAAATTCCTTGATCAACCAATTGGGTTGTTCCGTACCGATCTGAACCTATTGGGTTTCCTTTCGTTTTGAGCATGGTCACCGACGTGAATACGAAATAGATGGACGGAACAAAGAGAACATAACCAATAATTTTGAGTAATTCAATGTCACCATGTTTCCATATTTGGAAAGTATTAAGCATAATTTCGCTCATCAATAAGGTAAAAATAAGCCCAAAACCAATGTGAATAAAAAATTCGCTCCATATCTTTTTCTTCAATCCTTGGGAAATGAACTTGCCATTGATTATCCAGACAAAAAAAATTATGACTAAACAAAAGACAATCCGTGACATTTAAACAACACCTCTTTTTGGGAAAGCTCAAGTGACTATGGTGTTATCAAACTTAATCTTTATTTTGCTTTTCGACCGATAACTGATAACCCTATAGGATCCTTTTTGACTGAAGCTGGTTGGAGTTGAGATTCACAAAGGATATCAATGATTTCTTTAAGGGTGTAAGAGGCTTGGATTGAAGAAATTAACCCCGGAATTATTTCTTTTGGCTTGGTCGACCAGATCAGAAACCATCTCAATAGCAGATTCATATCTCTTCTTAAATCACCTATAAAATAGAGGCCGCCCAGTTTGAGTACTCGGTTGATTTCATTGAACACTTTTTGGGGCTCTTCCCATTCGTGGAGTGATCCACTACTAAAAACAGCATCAAACTTTTCGTCTTCAAAGGGCATACTCAAAGCGTTTCCCAACACATAGGATACTCTTTGGCTCAAGCCGTACTCCTGAGCATTTTTTCCCGCAAGCTGAAGCATATCGGGACTTACATCAAGAGCTATCAGTTTGGTATTTGAGGTCTTTTTGAGCCAATCTAAACCTAAATAACCTGGTCCTGGCTCAATTTCCAAGGCTAAACCTTTATCGATTCCAGATTTGATGATTTGAGATGTTTCCATCCAACCTTTATCTCGCAACCGCTTCATCATTTGGTCATAGAAAGTTACATTAAATTCTCCTTGAATTCCCTGGTTGGTTTCCACAATTCTCGGTTTAGTCAATTTAGAGTTCCCTCTTTTTTATTAAGCATATTATACCCAATTGCCTAACGACATTTTGATTACAATAAAAAATAATTACGTATACTTTTTTAGAATAGACCGTCAGCCAATTTCGTGACACCAGTTGAGGATGAAAGTCCAAACTCGTCATGCCATGGCGTGTCGCTACATTAAATAAAAATGGGCATAATACATTGCGCCCCTATATTTTAAATTCTTTTGTAGGGGCTTGATTTATCAAGGCCGTGGGTTTACAGGAAGAACATTTCATCCAATATTTTATCAACCTTTTGAAGAAAAAATTCATATAAAAATCCGAAATTCTCCTTTAAACCAAACTTATCTTACCACCGGCAAAGGTTTGAATGACTTTTTTCATTTCAAGGGATAAGAGGACTTTGTAAAAACGACCGGAATCCCAGCCAGTTTTGGTGAGGAGTTCATCGAGATAACTCCCAGAAATATCTTCATCCAAATGAAAAGAACCGGAAAATCAGTTACGAAAGCGGATAATTTTGGGGGATGCACTAAGAACCGGTTTTTTTGGAATCTCTTAAGAAACCATAGGGGGTACCTGTGTGATTAAAAATGCGAACCAATAAATTTATTTTATCATTTGGTGCTAGGTTTGGGAATTGAAACCGTATGGATTTACTCATACATCCTTTAGGTGTATGTTTTAATGATAAAAACCTTTGGTTTTTGAGATTTTTAAGTTAATTTTTGAATTAGGGATGTTTTCCTTATGCCCCGAATTTAAAAGCAGATACCTCCAATTGTTATATAAATAATAACCACTATTTTCAAAACATATAGACAAAAATATCTCTTTATAATAACTGATTTAAGGCCTTCTCAATTTTTGTCAATGGGAAAAATATCCGTATATTTGTATTAACTCTACTTCTACTCCAACTCATAATACGTTATATTTAGCCCTATAAAGCCTTTAAATGGCATCTTTAAATATAAAATGAATTTTATGTTTCTAAAGATGTAAACTTAAAGTCTAAACTTCTTTTTGTTAAATTTAGGAGTTTACATTTTGGAGGGGAAAGATGCGACCCAAATTTCCTGATCCAATTTAATTCTATTGTTTCCAAATATATTCCCTAATAACTATGTTTTATTCCCATCCGGGACCATCGGGTATGCCATCACCAGAATTGGGGGCTGGACCACGTCCTTTTAGAGTCCCAAACGGCTCATCAAATCCGCTACCATCAGGATTACAATCACCAGAATTGGGAGCTGGTCCAGCTGGTCCAAGTTGAGCAAATACCATGCTTCCAAAACTCAATACCAAAAATATTACAATTAAAACAAGTGCTAAATTTTTCCTCATCTCTTCCTCCTTGAATTATAGATTTTTTATTTCGAATACCTTAGAAAAGTTCTTGGGGTCGCATCTTCTTTATTGCTATTTTTCCAAACAAATAAAAAAAAGCCGGCAGTTTGACAACCATAGCACTTGGGTGCCTTAGGCTCATAACTTTGCGTCTCATCCTTTCGGATGATTTGCCTTTATCAGCTCTTCTTTATTTTATAAAATTAAAATTTTTATAAATAAATGTTATCATTTTAAATATTGAACGTCAATCTAAAAAATATTTATATCATACTCTGGATGGTGAGGTATTTCTTTGTTTTTAAAAACCCGACGATAAATTTACACTAACAATATTTAGAACTCAAGACATTATAAATCTTAACTTTAATCGGAATCTTAATGCTTCATGAATCATTTTCCTGTTCTTACTTTTTATTCAATATACCAAGATTTTACTTAGGCTACATCAGACTTATATATCCTGCTTTGAAATCCTATTATTTTTTCTCAATTTTTCAATTTTCTTTTTTAGAATAAAGACTTTTCTGCTATTGAATAATCAGCTTTCTTAACAATTATCAGTCTTGATATCTTTTTCACTGTTGACTCCATCATATTTGATCATTCTAATCTTTCCCAGCTTTCTTTCTTTCACACTCTCGTACTCACAGCTTAATCCGCAGAGTGTTCTTTTTCAATGAATGAATATCTTAAGAACCTTATTTGACTAAAAGAATTCATCCCTAAGAGAGAAATATGATATTTTTCAACTAAGTTCCCTTATCCTATTTTCTTTTTTTACCATCCAAATAGTATTAGGTTGGCCAAAACTATTGATTTATAATTTTTAAAGGTTACTCTCCATTTTTGGAATTTTATAAGAAATATTTCTATCCCAAATTGAATAAAATAGCCTCGAAATGAATTATATAAAGAATAAGATTTAACAATTTATAAAATCTAATAGGAAAGGATTGATTCCTACTAATGCTGAATCAAAAAGAAAATAGGAAACTCCAAGCAAAATCCCGTTTCATCCGCTTCTTGGTTTTAATTGTCATTCTTGGCATTTCAACTCTTCTCGGTATTCTTCACCAAGTTCTTCTTACCCGACCTCCAGTGGGTGTTGATGCTTTGTGTCCTTTTGGTGCTCTTGAATCAGCTTATACACTCATTGCTACCAAAACCATGTTAAATAAAATTGCCACCAGCAGTTTTCTCTTGCTTATTTCGACTCTTCTGGTTGCAATTTTCTTTCGCCGGGTGTTTTGTGGCCTTATCTGTCCTTTCGGTACTCTTCAAGAACTTTTTGGTCGTATAGGGAAGAAGATTTTTCGTAAAAAAATATTAATACCAAAACAAATAGATCGATTTCTCCGTTATTGGAAATATCTTGGTTTGGGACTCATCGTCTTTTTTTCTGCATATACCGGTACTCTGGTTCAACGCCCTTATGATCCTTGGGTTACTTATCATCATCTTTCTTCATCGGATCTTTTCTCCGAATTTAACATAGGTTTTTTAATTCTTTTATTCAGTTTGGTTGGATCATTGCTTTATGACCGCTTTTTTTGTAAATATCTTTGTCCTATGGGTGCTTTTTTAGCTCTTATTAACAAACTGAGTTTCTTTCGGATTGAAAGAAATGAAAGCACCTGCATCAAATGCCGTGCTTGTGACAGGATTTGTCCGGTAAATATCGAAGTTTCAAAAGAAAAAATTGTTCACTCGCCAGAGTGTATTAACTGCAATGAATGTGTCACAATATGTCCGGTACCGGATACTTTGTTAATTACCAACCGTAAAAAAACACGTTTCTTTTCTCCATTAGCTGTACTTGGTATAACAGTCCTTCTTTTTTTCATAGTTATTAGCATTACTTCCTTAACAGGTAATTTCCAGTGGACAGTTCAATCTCTCACTGAACAAGTCAAAATAAAAGGAGATTTTGACCCCAATTTGATCACCGGTCGAATGACTTTCATGGAAGTGTCCGCTGCATCAGGAATCCCTAAAGAAATCTTTTTGAATGAATTTCGGATCAGCGAAGAGGATCTTTCAATTCCTTTTAAAGATTTGAAAAACAAATACCCCTTTGAAACTGAAAATGTCAGAGAATTTTTAAAACAATTTATAGAAAAATAATCTTTTCAATTTCTTAATGAAAGTTCAAATTCATAAAAAGCTTACAAATTTTGGTAGACGATAACGTATACTAAAGTTCACGATTTCGCACCTTGAAAAAAGCCAACGGAGAATCCAAAGTGAAGGTTTTACGAAACAAAAAAATTCCTCGAGGAAGAATATCCGATAGCTCATGAAAATAATACACCAAGTCTTTCATTCTTATCTTTCATATTACTGAAAAAAAGAGGTGAATAGAACGAGTTATTGTTCAAAGAGAGAGAACTTTTCGTCCAGTTAAAGCAATCTTTTCATTTAAAAAGAGTCTTTGGTGTTCGTTAAAAGGAAATTGCGAACTTTTTTAACACATCCGTTTCCTATAAAATGAGTTATAAACTTTAATTTAAAATGATATTTCGTTAAATCAGGTATTTTATATTGGCCTTTCATAAATTTCAATCAAACTAAACTTATCTTTCCACCGGCAAAGGTTTGAATGACTTTTTTCATTTCAAGGGATAAGAGGACTTTGTAAAAACGACCGGAATCCCAGCCAGTTTTGGTGAGGAGTTCATCGAGATAACTCCCAGAAATGTCAAGGAGATTGAGGAGCTCTTTTTCATCTTCATCTAAATCAGGAAGTGTTGGCTTACTCTTCATTTTCGATTTGGGTGATGCCAGAAATCCCAATTCCTCAACAATATCAGCAACACTATGGACTAATCGGGCTCCTTGGTTGATGAGGTGATGGGTCCCTTCGCTTTGGGAGGAAAAAATTGACCCAGGGACGGCCATCACTTCTCTCCCCTGTTCCAGGGCAAAGTTAACGGTAATCAATGCTCCACTTTTAGCGGGAGCTTCTACGACAACGACTGCGAGGGAGAGACCACTGATGAGACGGTTTCGAACCGGGAAGCTTTCTTTTTGCGGTCCACAACCGGGGACAAATTCACTGATTAAAGCCCCTTTTTGGTGAAGGATTCGTTCAGCTAATCCTCGGTTTGACCCAGGATAGACAATGTCGACTCCGGTCCCTAAAACGGCAACAGTTTTTCCTCCTCCATCCAGAGCACCCCAGTGGGCTTCGCCATCAATTCCTATGGCTAAACCGCTCACGATGACCCAACCCTCTTCAGCCAGAGAACGGGCTAAATAACGGGCGGCTTTTTTCCCGTAAGGGGTGGCATGTCTGGTTCCAACCAGAGCAATCCATTTTTTATAGGAACGAAAATCAAAATCTCCTCTTTGATAGAGAAGATAGGGTGGATAGGGTATATCTTTTAAGAGTGAGGGATAGCCTTCATCGGTAATGGGGATGATGTGGATTCCCTGCTGTTTGATTTTTTGGTACATCTTTTCTGGTTGGAGTGACAATTTAACCGGAAGAATTTCTTCGGTGATTTTTTCTCCAAGACACCGAGAGAGGTCTTTTGGTGATGCGTTCCAGGCATCATGGGCTGTTCCAAAGGTTTCAATTATCTTCTGAAAACGGACCGGTCCAATACCTGGTAAATGATTAAAGGCTACCCAGTAAGGAAGATCGTTCATCTTTTAAAACTCCAGGTATTTACGGTCGAGAGTCCGATACTGAATGGCTTCAGCAACGTGCTCAACATCGATTTTTTCTGAGTGATCAAGGTCAGCGATGGTGCGAGCCACTTTTAAAATCCGATGATAGGCTCGAGCACTCAATGCCAGGGTTTCAATGGACTTTTCAAGAAGATCGTGAGCTTCTCGGCTGCAGATACAATACTTTTTCATATGCCGAACTTTCATCTCTCCGTTGAGATGGATCCCTTCTTTTTGATACCTTTCCTGCTGGAGAAGCCGGGTTTGCTCCACTCGTTTTCTCACCGTTTCCGAGTTTTCTTCAACGGTATTGGAGGACAGGTCGGAAAAATCTAGTCGGGGAATTTCAACTTGGAGGTCCATCCGATCTAAAAAAGGACCGGATAATCGACTCCGATAGCGGATGATTTGGGAGGTGGAACAGGTGCAAGCCTTCTTGGTGTCACCCAAAAAACCACAGGGACAGGGATTACAACTCGCCACAAGTGTGAATTTTGCTGGATAGGTGGTGGTCATACTCGCGCGTGATATCGTTATCTTTCCTTCCTCGAGGGGTTCCCGAAGAGCTTCCAACACATTTCTTTTAAACTCAAGAACTTCATCGAGAAAGAGGACCCCGTGATGAGAAAGACTAATTTCTCCGGGTCGCGGCCACTGACCACCACCTATTAAAGCTATATCGGAAATCGTATGATGGGGT
>JAAYUT010000125.1 GCA_012517485.1 Candidatus Atribacter fermentans | reverse complement strand
TGAATAAAAATGCACTTTCATTAGGCCAAAAAGAAATTAAAAAACAGCAACTCCCTCGTAAATTTTTAGATAGAAATGGAAACCAAAATGATAAAATCCGCTTTTTAATTGGAGGAAATGAAGCTTTGGGATTGGGAGCAATCCTGGCAGGATGTACTTTTTATAGTGCCTATCCTATGACTCCATCAACAGGAATCATGAGTTTCATTTCATCCCGATCAAAGAAATACGGTATTATTGTAGAACAAGCTGAAGATGAAATTGCAGCGATTAATATGGCCTTAGGAGCGTCCTATGCCGGAGCAAAGGCAATGACAGCGACCTCAGGAGGCGGCTTTTGTTTAATGGTAGAAGGTTTGGGTTTAGCAGCTATGACTGAAACTCCCATAGTTGTTGTAGATGGTATGCGCCCTGGTCCTTCAACCGGATTACCAACTAGGACTTCTCAGGGTGATTTGGAATTTGTCCTTTCAGCTTCCCATGATGAATTTCCTCGATTTGTATTTGCTCCCCGAGATCCCCAAGATGCTATTGATACAATGATTCGTGCTTTTAATCTTTCCGACCACTTTCAGGTTCCAGCAATCATTCTATCCGATCAATACTTGGCTGATAGCAATTGGACTTTTTCTCAGTTGAAAGTGAATGAGAAACCTCAAAAAACACAAACTGTTTTGGGCGATCATACTTACCAACGATATGTTCTTACAGAATCTGGAATCTCACCGCGAGCCCTTCCTGGGATGAGTAATGCCTTGGTTATTGCTGATAGTGATGAACATGATGAAATTGGTCACTTGACTGAAGATTTAAAATTGAGGGTTCAAATGCATGAGAAGAGGATGAAAAAAATTGAAAGCATGAAAAAAGAAACACGACTACCGGTTTATATCCCTGGTAAAGCAACTACTCTGATTGGTTGGGGTTCAACCTATGGAGTATTATTTGAAGCGAGAGAAAAACTCATACACTTGGGAATAGATGCAGGTCTACTTCATTTTACCGATATCTATCCGTTATCAACAGATGCCCTTAAGATGTTAAAATCGGTTCCCGATCCGATTGTTGTTGAAGGAAATTATCAAGGTCAGCTGGCAAGGTTATTAGAAAGAGAAACTCAAACTCATTTTAGTTATCGTATCAATCGTTATGATGGAAGACCCTTTTTTGTGAATGAGTTGGTGAACCAAATTCGGGAGGTGCTTTCATAATGTCTTTTTTTCGGAATCAGATTGAAATCGCTTGGTGTCCTGGTTGTGGGAATTTTAATTTACTCACCGCTCTTTCCGAAGCATTGGCAGAGCTTGGTTTAAAGCCAAGTCAAGTGGTTCTGGTTTCTGGAATTGGGCAGGCAGCAAAGGCCCCTCATTATATTCAAGCCAATGTTTTTAACGGTCTCCATGGACGTTCCATACCAATTGCTTTTGGCATTCAGGCTGTAAACCCTGAACTTACCGTTATTGTTGAATCTGGTGATGGGTGTATGTATGGTGAGGGCGGCAACCACCTCATTCATGCTATTCGCCGAAACCCAAATATAACTGTTATTGTACATGATAATCAGGTTTATGGTTTAACCAAAGGACAAGCATCTCCAACTTCAGAAACTGGTTTTGTGAGTAAAACCCAACCCTTAGGAACCGTTTCTGAACCATTCCATCCTTTAGCTTTAGCTGTTTCTCAGGATGCCAGCTTTGTCGCTCGTGGATTTACAGGGGATAAAGAAGGATTAAAGTCAATTTTGAAACAAGCCATTCAATGGAAGGGATTTTCATTGGTAGATGTTCTACAACCTTGTGTTACTTTCAATCATACTAATACTTTTGGGTGGTATCGAAGCCGATTATATTCTCTTCCTGAAGAATATAATTCTGAAGATCAGGTTGAAGCTTTTAAAAAATCTTTAGAGTGGGGAGACAAGATTCCCATCGGTGTTATCTATCGACATGCCAAGTCAGTATTTTCAGATCGAATATTTGAAAAACTGGGGCGAAAAAACTTTCTTACCCCGACAAACAATTATCAGCTCGTTTTTGAGGATGAAAAACATTGGTTTGAGTAAAATTCAATTCTTCTTATGGGGAGATTTCTGTCTCCCCATATAATTATGAGTGAAGAGCTGATTGACACTTAACAACTGTGACTGGGATGCAAGTTCTTTTAATAACATCGACTGTAACACTGCCTAAAAAAATACTCGCGATACCAGTTCTTCCATGAGTTCCCATAATAATCAAGTCAATTTGGTTTTCTTCGGCGTATTTAACTATTTCTTCAGCGGGTTCTCCAACTAATACTTCTAAAATTGGTTTTTTTCCCTGCTGGCATTCAGATGAATTTTTATCATATTCTTGTTGCATATCATTTTGAATCGCTTGAATGACATTTTCCCAGGGATTTCCAGGTTCAGAGGTGAGTGCATTGACTTCACCCAAGGTTAGAACGTGAGCTAAAGTAAGTTGGGCATTGAAAACCTTGCAAAAGTAAGCAGCATTCTGAATTGCCAGATCAGAAAACGGAGAAAAATCAGTTGGTACCAAAATGTGAGAGATTTTCAAATAATATTCCCTCCCTCTTTTTTCCAACAGATTAACCTTTAACCAAAGAAAATGCAAGATATTTCTTCTATGAAGGGAATAAAAATATGCTAAAATGACAAGCAAAATAAAGCCGATGAAAATGATACTGGAGGGAGAGGTTTTGAAAAATTACTGGAATATTTTTCGACTAAAAATTCAGCTTCGCTCCCTTATCGGAGAAAAAGATCAGGGGTTTCAAAATCTTGGGAAAAAAGTATTCCAACTTTTTCGTGATAAAGAATTGGAACGAGAAGATCTCAAAGAAGATGTTCAGGAAATTCTTTCAATCGAAGACGAAATTGAACATGTTCGTGAAGAACTCTTCCGAGAAATGGGACAACCACCTCGTAAGCAATGCCAATCCTGTGGGAAATATATCGATTCCCATGCTCGATATTGTTCCTATTGTGGAAATATCCAAGAGAGGAGCAAACCAGAATGATAGAACGTTATAGTCGACATGAAATGGCAAAAATTTGGGATGAAGAACATCGGGCTCGAATCTGGTTGAAAGTTGAATTGCTTGTTTTAGAAGCCTGGGTTCAGCTGGGATTATTATCTCAGGATGAATACTACAAGATTTCTAACCAGGTTACACTTTCTCTTAATCGGATGAAAGAAATAGAAACCATCACTCGTCACGATGTTATTGCATTTTTAACGAGTTTAACTGAACAATGCGGATTAGAATCCCGATTTATTCATTTCGGTATGACATCCTCTGATATGCTGGATACCGCACAGGCCTTTCTCATGAAAGAAGCAGCCGATTTAATTCTTGAAGATTGCCAAAAAGTTCTTGGTTCCATTAAACAAAAGGCTCTAAAGTATCGGAACACTCTCATGGTAGGTCGAACCCACGGCATTCATGCTGAGCCAACTACCTTTGGATTAAAAATGGCGATGTGGTATACCGAAATGAAAAGAAATTACCATCGATTCGGTCAAGCTCGAGAAAATATCAGGGTTGGAAAAATATCTGGAGCAGTAGGAAATTATGCAAATATTCCACCTTTTGTAGAGAGATTTGTTTGTGAAAAGTTAGGTTTAAAAGCAGCCGAGGTTTCAACTCAAATCATCCAGAGAGATCGTTATGCCGAAATGATATGGGCATTGGCTATGATTGGAACCTCTTTAGAAAAATTTGCTTTGGAATTAAGAAGTTTACAAAGAACCGAAATCCACGAGGTTGAGGAGGGTTTTTCTGCCGGACAAAAAGGGTCATCAGCTATGCCTCATAAAAAAAATCCCATCACTGGAGAACAGATATGTGGTTTAAGTCGAGTTTTAAGAGGAAACCTTGTGGTTGCCATGGAGAACATTCCCCTATGGCATGAACGAGATATTTCCCATTCTTCAGCAGAACGTATTATCATTCCTGATTCGTTTATACTCTGTGATTACTTACTTATTACCTTTTGTCGTTTGTTAGATAATTTACAAGTTTTTCCTGATAATATGAAGAAGAATTTGGAATCGAATCGTGGCTTAGTCTTTTCAGAACGAGTTCTCCTTGAATTAATTAAGAAGGGATTAAGTCGTGAAGATGCATATAAAATTGTTCAACGTTCGGCATTGACTACGTGGGAAGATCCTAAATCATCATTTCAGGAAGTCTTACTCCAGGATGATGAATTCAAGAAATACCTTACCAAAGAAGAAATAGAGAAACTTTTTGACTACCACCATTTTCTCAATTCTTTAGATTACATTTTTAAAAATGCTGGTTTAAGCGAGGAGGAACAAGAGTGACGGAAGGATGGACCTATCAAAAAGCCGGTGTTAATATTGATTTAGCCAATTCGACTGTTGAAAAAATAAAAACCTTGGTAAAGTCAACCCGAAGGCCCGAAGTTATTGCTGATATAGGTGGGTTTTCTGGGGTTTTTTGTATGGGTCAAAAAGGCAAAAACAGTCCTTGTTTGGTTGCAAGCACCGATGGAGTTGGGACAAAATTAAAGATTGCAATTCATTTGGGAGTTCATGATTCTATTGGAATTGATTTGGTAGCAATGTGTGTTAATGATATCCTCTGTGCTGGAGCCGAACCCTGGTTTTTTCTTGATTATTTCGCATGTGGTAAACTACGTGAGCAAATTCTGGAAAAAGTCATTTCAGGAATTGTTGAGGGATGTCGATTGGCCGGTTGTGCTTTATTGGGAGGAGAAACCGCTGAAATGCCGGGTATGTATCAGGATAATGATTATGACTTAGCTGGTTTTGCCGTTGGATCAGTTTTAGAAGACAGACTCATTGATGGACGCAATATACAAAAGGGTGATAGGGTTATTGCTTTAGCCTCATCAGGACTTCATAGTAATGGGTTTTCTTTAGCAAGAAAGGTTTTGGATTGGAATCATATTCAATACGATCAAATGGTTGGTGACCTTGATTTAGCTCGAGAGTTACTCAAACCAACCCGGATCTATGTTAAGAGTATTTTAAAACTATTACAGGAAGTACCTGTCAGGGGAATTGCCCATATTACTGGGGGTGGAATTGTAGAAAATATTCCCCGCATTCTTCCCCAAAAATACGGTGTTTTACTCAACAAGAATAAAATAAACATTCCTGAAATCTTCTCCTTTCTTCAGAAAATTGGGAAAATACCAGAAAACGAAATGTGGCGAACTTTTAATATGGGTATAGGGATGGTTTTGATTATTGAAAAATCTGAAGTTGATAAAACTCTCACTTTGCTCAATGAGGTTGGTGAAGACGCTTATTTGATTGGAGAAGTTGTCTTTGGTCAGGAAGGAGTGAAATGGAGTGATTGAAAAAAATATTGTTGTTTTAGTTTCAGGAAGAGGCACCAATCTTCAAGCAATCATCGATGCAACTCAGTCCGGCTTTATTCCAGGAAAAGTATCTTTAGTGATTAGCGATAATCCGAACGCTTTTGCTTTAGTCAGAGCTCAAAAAGCTAAAATTCCAACTTTCGTTCTTGATTATAAGAGTTTTGCTGGGAAAAAATCTTACGAAAGCGAACTCTTAAAAGTCTTAAAAAAGGAAAATCCATCAATTATTTGTCTTGCTGGGTATATGCGAATCATTGGGAAAGCAATTATATCGGAATATTCCCATCGTATTCTTAATATCCATCCTTCTCTATTGCCTGCTTTTCCAGGGTTGGATGCTCAAAAACAAGCTTTGGAATATGGTGTAAAAGTAAGTGGATGCACAGTTCACTTCGTTGACGAAGGAATGGATACTGGGCCAATCGTTCTCCAAGCTCCAGTCTTTGTTCAAGATAATGATACGGTAGAATCTCTTTCCGAATCAATTCTTAAGAAAGAGCATGAAATTTACTGCCAAGCGATTAAGATGTTTTTAGAAGACAAACTCATCATTCAGGGAAGAACGGTTAAGGTAAGGAGATGAATATTTATGAAAATCATGTTGATTGGGAGTGGGGGGAGAGAACACTGTATTGCCTGGAAAGTAAAGCAGAATCCCGAAGTTCAAGAATTATATTGTATACCCGGGAATGGAGGTATGAGTTCTCTGGGAGTTTGTAAAAGCCTTCATTCTCTTCACGATATGGTTCAATTTGCCAAAGAAAAAGAGATAGACCTTACCTTGGTTGGTCCAGAAGCTCCACTAGCATTAGGAATAGTTGATCTATTTCAATCAGAGGGATTAGCAATCATTGGTCCGAATCAGAATGCTGCTCGACTGGAATCAAGTAAAGTGTTTGCTAAGAATTTTATGAAAAAATATAAAATTCCGACCGCTCAATTTGAAGTTTTTGCTCAACCTGATTCAGCTATTACTTACCTTAAATCTGGGTTAAATTTCCCTTTAGTCATTAAAGCAAATGGTCTTGCGAGTGGGAAGGGGGTTTTTATTGTTGAGGATGAAGAAGAAGCTGAGGATATTGTCATTGAATTGATGGTTAAAAAAATTTTTGGGGATGCTGGTGAGCAAATTATTGTAGAAGAATGCCTTGAGGGAGAAGAAGCGACGATTATGTTCCTTTTTGATGGAGAATCTTATTGTCTCCTTCCTTCCTCACAGGACCATAAAAGAGTTGGAGACAGTGATGTAGGGCCAAACACCGGTGGAATGGGCGCTTATTCCCCGGCACCACTGATTTCTGATCAGCTTTTGAAAAAAATTGAAAAAAGTATCATTTTTCCTTTCATTGAAGGAATTCAACAAGAAAAATTAAATTATCGTGGAGTTGTTTATTTAGGTTTGATGATTACTCACCATTCGGATGTTCATGTTTTAGAATTTAATGTTCGTTTAGGGGATCCAGAAACCCAAGTTGTTTTACCCCGGGTTAAAAACGATTGGCTGGATTTGAATTTAGCTCTTTACCAAAGTTCTCTTTCTGAAATTCGACTTGAAGTGGATGCACAAAATCTTTTAGGAGTAGTTTTAACCAGTCGTGGATATCCCGGGAAATATGAAATTGGGAAAAAGATTAATGGTTTAGAAGATTTTCCCAATGATCCTCAGGGGAAGATCCTGATCTTTCATGCTGGAACCCAGAGAAAGGACAATCAAATTGTAACAGCCGGTGGAAGGGTATTAAATGTATGTGCCTTTGGTGAAAATCTTAAAAAAGCAGCTTATAATGCTTATTTAGCTATTGGGAAAATCTGTTTCGAAAATATGTATTATCGTCAAGATATTGGATATCGTGCTTTTCTTCGGGAGGAATAGCTATGTCGGTTTATGTAGTGATTGGAAGTAAAAATGATTTGAATTATGCCGCCAAATGTATTGAACTGCTTGATAAGTTTGAAATTAATCATCGACTTTTTATCGCTTCAGCGCATCGAACGCCAGAAAAAATCAATGAAATATTACAATTAGTTGAAGAAAATCATATTCAAGTTATTATCGCCATGGCTGGATATGCGGCTCATCTTCCTGGTGTTTTAGCCGCCCGGGCATTATGTCCGGTTATTGGTGTTCCTCTGGATTCCTCCTCGCTTTTAGGATTAGATGCTTTATTTTCCATCGTTCAAATGCCAGCGGGTATACCCTGTGCCTGTGTTGGAATTGGAGAGAGTGGAGCAAGAAATGCAGCCATCTTAGCAGCTGAAATTTTATCTATACAAAACTCTCAGTTACAAGAAAAAATAAAGGCTTATCGAGAAGAGATGAGAGAAGCAGTGATTCAAGCTGATCGGGAATTAACCTTTTAATTATTCAAAGATCATTAAAAAAGCCTCCCTTTCAAATGGGAGGCTTTTTTTAAACTAAACTTTCGCTTTTTCCTTCTGAGATTTAGGAGTTGGAGCTTCTTTTAGTTTATCGAGATATTCTTTTCTCTCAGTTTTATAATCTTTATAGTAAATGGTTCCTTTGTAATTTTCTTCCCAAAATGGGTCAGATAATTCTTTAAAAGCCTGAGAATATTTATCAATATCATCCTTGAGTTCTTTGATGAGACTATCAGCACCTTCATGGCTTGGTCGAGCTCCGTACTTTTCTACCGTATCTCGAAGCACTTCAGGAACATCGATCAACATACAAGGACGCATTAAATTATTATCATAAGGTTGATTTTCTTGAATAGCTCGGAAGAAAGGCGAAGAAAAAGCTTCTTTTAGACTTTTATTCTTAATGTTGTCGACAGTGAAGTGACAAAATACACAAGGCTCAACATCACCGGCATTATTGATGTGGAAATATCGCCGACCACCAGCAATACAACCACCAACATATGGTCCATCATTCCAAAAATCACCAATAAAAATTGGCTTATCATACCGGAGATGGTGAACTTGATTACGGAGATGAAGACGCTGCTCTGGTGTTGGCATGAGATTGATGTCCGGTTTTTTTCCAATTGGGACATAGGTAAAGTACCAACCAAAACTCACTCCTTTATTAATCAAACCATCCATAAATTCATCACTACAAACTAATTCGGTGTTATGTCTTGTTGCTGTAATTGAAAATCCAAAGAGTGCTCCTTCATCACGAAGGGCTTCCATAGCGTTCATAATTTTTTTGTAGGTTCCTTTACCTCGACGGGCATCTGTTTCAGCTTCGTAACCCTCAACACTAATAGCAGGATAAACATTACCCATTTGAGCTAAACGCTTTGCCATGTCTCGGTCAATAAGAGTCCCATTGGTATAAACTTGGAAGGAAAGCTCACTGTGTTTTTCCATGAGATCAATTTGTTCTTTACGAAGAAAAGGCTCTCCGCCAGAAATGGTGAGAAAATTCATGCCCAGTTCATTCGCCTCAGTAAAAATTCTGTCAAGGAGCTCTATTGGCATATCGCTTTCTTTACGATATTCACCGGCGTAACATCCATAGCAATTGAGGTTACAGCGCATACTAGGGCTTACCACAAAAAACATAGGTACTTGGCAACCTAATTCTTTTTCTATTTTTTGTCTTTTAGGGACTCCTAAAAGAATGCTTTTACAGATAAGATTTTCGATAAGTTTTCGTCTTACGTTGGGATGAATTTCCTGAAGGACTCTCCGGGCTAAGACTATCTGTGGTCTTTTTTCCTCAAACATCTGACGAAGTCCACGAATCTGATCGCGGTAATACTCAATAGGTGTCAACTTTTCGGCTAAATAAGTTAAACGGATTATAGATTCGTCAGAGGAGTTTCGTAGAGAATTGACCATTGCTTTAACGACTTGTTCAGCAGTAAAAGCCTTTATGGAATCAAAATAACCCATACTATGAACCTCCCTCGAACGATATATTAATTCTGAAGACCATATGAAACCACCCCTTATGGAGTATAGTGAATAACCAATATATCAAGTACATCTTATAAAATGTATTCTTTTAAATGAACTATTGCAATTGAGAAACTACTGTATACTCTTTTTACGTAATACAAGATATGAAAGTTTTAAAAATGTATCCTTATGAATATTTGAAAAAATAATTATAAAACATTATAAAGAAAAACAAAATACACCATTCAATTTTATATTATAACAGAAAAATTGAATTTTAACCTCGAGAGCTATAGCGAATTAAATCATAATTCCTTTTTACTTCTTTAATGTCTTCCCAGGTAAGATACCGAGGAGAACCCCTCGAACGGTCATTATAACGGAGGAGGAAACTGGGATGAAACATAGGAAATATTTTTTTACCACCTCGCCATTCCTGCCAGATACCCCTTATCTTGCTGATCGGTTCTTTCGTATTAAGAAGATAACTCGTTGGAACACTCCCTAAGGTAATGATAAGGGTAGGATTAATAATGGCTATTTGTGCTTCCAGATAAGGGAAGCAACTATCAATTTCCTGAGACTCTGGGTTACGGTTTCCAGGTGGGCGACATTTCACCATATTGGCAATAAAAACTTCTTCCCGAGTAATTTTTACCGATTGTAAAATCTGAGTGAGAAGCTTTCCGGCTTTTCCAACAAAAGGTCTTCCAGTTCGGTCCTCTTCCTCTCCAGGTCCTTCACCAATAAACATGAGAATTGCATTAGGATTTCCTTCACCGAATACGGTGTGAGTTCGATTATTGGCTAAAGGACATAAATGGCAGTTTTCCACTTCCATGTAAATTTCTTTTAAGAGTTGTTCTTTTTTCAACTTTTGGTATAGCATCTTTTACTTTCCTACTATATAAATTGAAAAATAAATATCATGAAACGAATTGTAAAATATTCTCTGATAATTTTTTGAGCTATCGTTTTTTAATAAAGTGTTTTACAAATTATGTTTGGTAAATATGAAATTTTGAGGTTTTTTTCGAATAACTTTGCGATGTGATTGACTTGGTATAAAACAAGCTGCTTTACGCAAAGCCTCAGCATTAAATAGAAACCATAAATACAAATCTGTTAAAGTTCGATTTTTAAATTGGTTCATGATTCCACTTTTTTCTATTTTTTCAATGGCTGGACTATAACAATTTTGATACCATTGCTGAACAGCAATTTCCCAAGAAATTTTATTTGAGCATTGTTCTCGAGCCATTTGGTTGTTTGGGCACTCTGAACATTGAAAACATTGAATTAACTTCATGATTTCTCGATACCCTCCTGGGAGAGTAACACGGATATTTTGTAACCCAGTTTTTTCCCGAAATACATGTTCTTCCAACGCTAAAAAATAATTTTCAGGTGAGGAAGAATTGAAGTGAATTTTCGGTATGTTGATTTCTATAACTTCAGCATCTATATAAAGCTGCCCTGAATTTTTGGCAACCGAAACACGATTATGTCCATCACGAACAAAATAGTAATCTCCAATTTTATAGAGAGAGATAATCGGAAGTGATTCATGTTGTTCATAATAGGAACGAATATTTGTCCATTTTCTCCGGTTGAACCTATTTAACGGCAAAAAGGCTCGATCAAAATCTTCAAAACGGTTTTCACTCCCGATTATTTTATCGACTTTAACGGTTTTTACACCTAAATGATGTTCCTCTCCAGTTCCAATAATTTCTTTAATTTGATTTAAAGGAAGTAAACGATTTTTGTGATTTTTCAAGGTTCCAAGAATTTTTTTAAAAAAACCTTTTCGATAGAGAGAATCAAACTCTCGATTTGATTCAACTGACCGAAAAATTTCAGACATCTTTACCCCTTCCTAAATCTATAATACGATAATTATAGCAATTTATGACTGTCGTTTGATAAAGAGATTCTTGATAACTTTGATTCCGGTCATATAAATGAGTATGTCCATGAAGGTGATATCTTGGTTGAAATTTTTTGATTATATGATTAAATACTTTAAAACCTTTGTGAACAGGATCATCGCTTTCATGAATACCACTAGGAGGAGAGTGAGTGACTAAAACATCAAGATAGCGATGATAACGTATTTTAGCCCAATATAGCTGGGGTAAAAGAGCAAGATATTTATAATACATTGCTCTTTGAGTGTATTGGTGTATATTCCCATTATACCAAAGGGACCCTTCTAATCCAGCAAGAAGAACTCCTTGAAAAAGGATAACTTTTTCATCTAAGTTATATCCTCCTGCCAGGCTTTTTTTTCCAGCAGAAGGGTCATGATTTCCATGAACAAAGAATAGGGGGACATTGAGATTACTGACAATAAAGTCTAGATAATGTTCGGGAAGGTCTCCGCATGATATAACGCAGCTTACATTTTGAAAACGCTCCCGACAGAGGTTACTATAAACTCGTGGATCAATATGATCGCTCACAACTAAAATTTTCATTCCAATTATTATACCCAAAGGTTTAATATTTGATAAGTAATATGGATATCTAACATCATAGAGGAATAATTTTATTCCAAAATTTTTAATTTCGTCCCAAGCGATAGGAAGTTTTAGTAAAGATTATCCTTTTCTTTTTTAAATGGTTGAGTGAAGAGGTCATTCTATTTTAAAGAAAACGAAAAAAGTGGTATGCACATTATAGAGGATTAGGTCCTCAATGTTATAATGCTGAATGAAATCTTGTGGGAAGGAATTGTGAAGTTCGAATGAATGAAAAGCATCATTTTGGGGTCGTTGACAATCTCGATAAACTGTTTTTGGTTTTACCAGAGCACATTTTGAAAGCTCTTGAAGAGAAAGAAAACTCTGATGAATTGATAGAAATTGTCATGGACTTAGGACGTCCTCCAGAAGCACGGTTCACGAATGGTTTCTGTATTCTTATCGAAAACCCGGTTGAAAGAAGTGATATTGAATATACTTTGGGGAGAGTCGGTATGTTTACTCGCGATAACCGAGCTGGCATCGAGAGAACTCTTCACCGAATTTCATGTATTCGGAATCGGGTTGGGAATGTTGTGGGTCTTACCTTACGGGTGGGGCGTGCTGTATATGGTACCATCGATATTATTCGGGATATCATTGTGTCGGGGAAAAATATTTTATTTTTAGGTCCACCGGGAGTTGGTAAAACAACAAAGCTTCGAGAGGTCGCTCGAGTATTGAGTGATGAATTTCAAAAAAGGGTGATTGTCGTCGATACCTCAAACGAGATAGCTGGTGATGGTGATATTCCCCATCCAGCAATTGGTCGAGCGCGTCGTATGCAAGTACCGTCACCAGAAAGACAACATGATGTCATGATTGAAGCGGTAGAAAATCATATGCCGGAAGTCATTATTGTTGATGAAATTGGACGAGAAGAAGAAGCTCGAGCCTGTCGAACTATTGCTGAAAGAGGAGTTCAGCTGATTGCAACCGCTCACGGTAATTCCTTACGAAACCTTTTATTAAACCCGACACTTACTGACTTAGTTGGTGGCATTCAATCGGTTATTCTTAGTGATGAGGAATCGCGGCGTCGTGGGACCCAAAAAGCCGTTTTAGAACGAAAGGCAATACCAACCTTTGATATTGTTGTTGAATTGAGAGATCGAGAGACTTTAGGAGTCTATCGAAACACTGCTGAAGCAGTGGACGTTATTTTAAGGAACTATGACCCTCGACCAGAAGTAAGGAAAAAAACCAAAGATGGTGCCATCGAAGTTCTTCAAGAAACCGAGGAACACAAGATTACTGAGGATATTTGTAACTTATCTGAATGGAATGAACCCCAATACCCTGAAGGGAAAATGCTAAGGGTATTTCTTTTCGCGATTAGTCGAAATTATATGGAAAGAGCTATAGCCCAGCTAAAGGCAACCTTAGAAGTCGTTGAGGATTTAAATGAAGCTGATATTGTTTTAACTTTGAAAAGTCGTTATCGTAAAAAAACCAATCGACTCCGTGAAGCTGAAAATCGAGGGATGCCGGTTCATGTCATTCGTAGTAACACTTACAGCCAAGTACTCCGTTTTGTAAAAGATCTTTTTGGTTTATCTGATAACTTTGAAAAATCGGGAGAGACTGGTTTGATTGAAGCAGAGAAAGCGGCAAGACAAGTGCTGAGAGATAATGAACCAATTGAACTCACTCCACGGAATGCCTTTGTACGTCGGCTTCAACATAAAATTGCTGAAAGATATAATTTGTTTTCACAAAGCATTGGTGAAGAACCCTTCCGTAGAGTAACTATCTATCCAAGAAGTTTGGATGATTCTCGATGAAATATTTTCCGGGCCTGTTTATCACCTTTGAAGGAATTGAGGGCACAGGGAAGTCGACTCACGCGAGACGTCTTTATGCTTTTTTAGAAGAAAATGGCCATCCAGTTCTTTTCACCGCAGAACCAGGTGGGACGGAAGTCGGTGATCAAATTCGATCCATCCTTCTTCACCCTAAAACTGGGGGAATCGATGCCATTACTGAACTTTTTCTTTTTGAAGCGTCTCGTCGGGAACATGTCTTGCACGTTATCCAGCCGGCTTTACAATCTGGAAGAATTGTCCTTTGTGTACGTTTTTGCGATTCAACTATCGCCTACCAGGGATATGGGAGAGGTCTATCGATTGAGATGATCCGAAACCTCAATCGATTGGCTACGAATGACCTTGTGCCTGATTTAACCCTTCTTCTTGATATTGATCCTGAAGAAGGGTTAAGAAGATCCTTGCATCATACTTCTCCACAGGAGCTTCGTTTTGAAGAGGAGTTCCTGAAGAAAAAAGACGTATTATGTTCAATACGGAACGGATTTTTTAAAATTGTTGCAGAAGATCCAAAACGATTTCAGGTCATATCTACTGTTGAATCAAAAGATGTTGTTTTTGAGAAAATAAAAAATTATGTGTTATCAATGATTCAAGACAAAAAAAGGAGGAATGTGCCATGAAGCCAACCTCTTTATTGATATGTGTCGTTCGAGATCAAGATGCTTTAAAATTAGTCGATATTTTAAGGGAGAAACAAATATCTTTTACGAAACTGGCTTCTACTGGCGGTTTTTTACGTGAGGGGAACACCACACTTTTAATTGGGATCCATGAAACCAAAAAAAATGAGGTCATTGAGTTAATTCGGAGTCAATGTGAACACCGGGAAGAATATGTAGAATCTGCTATCCCAGTGAATGAGCCAATTGGACCTTATGTTCCACAGCAAGTCAAAGTTATTCGAGGAGGAGGAGTATTGTTCGAAGTTCCAATCGAACGTTACGAAAGGTTTTAATTCAATGGGTTGGTCAGAAATCTGTGGGCATGAATTTCAAAAGCAATTTTTTCAACGAGTTTTTCAAAATCAAACCCAAAGTCATTCTTATCTTTTTTCTGGACCAGAAGGAATTGGAAAGACCACTTTTGCTTTTGAAGTTGCTCGATTGTTTAATTGTGAACACCCAACTATAGATGGTTCTTGTGGTTCTTGCCGGAATTGCCTCTTAATCAATGCCAGAACTCATCCTGATGTTTTGTTTCTTTCTCCTCAGGAAAATAAAATTTTAATTGAAGATGTAAGAG
This sequence comes from Candidatus Atribacter fermentans, assembly GCA_012517485.1. GTDB lineage: Bacteria > Atribacterota > Atribacteria > Atribacterales > Atribacteraceae > Atribacter > Atribacter fermentans. The sequence continues at coordinate 10,782 of JAAYUT010000125.1, read as the reverse complement.
ACTTTATTTTTCGTTTGGGTTTGAAAAGGGTATACGGAAAATTCCGAGTTGGAATTATTGAGTCAATTGAATTGTTCAGTAAAGAAGAAATACAAAATTGTCTTTTAAAAACTGTCGAAGAACCCCCAGAGCAAAGCATAATTATTCTTCTCACTTCTCAAGTTCAAGCTTTATTGCCAACTCTTCTTTCTCGATGCCAGAGGATCAATTTTCAATTTTTACATCAAGAAAACATAAAAGAATTTCTCAAGAAGAAATATAATTTGTCAGATCAAAAAGCATTTGACATTGCAGAGCATTCACAGGGCTCTCTTCGGATTGCTTTTAGCTTAGCTGAAGGGATCCAACCCTTGATTGAGAAATCTTTTTTTATATGGGATTGGATTACGGGTGAAAATGAAATTTTTTCACTTGGTTCATGGTTTACTGAAAATAAGGATAATATAATTGAGATATTTTCGCAATTGGAGTGGTATTTACGAGATGTTATGGTTTTTCAATTTTTAGCAGGGAAAGGCGAACGAATTCTAACTTATTCAAGCTATAAAAAGCGAATTATTAATGATGCCAATCGATTGTCATCAGAAATGATTTCTCATTTTATCCTTGCTATTGAAGAGTTGGAGAAAGATTTGAAAAGTAATCTTAACTATGATACCACTTTATTGCATTTTGTTTTAATGGTAAGGGAGGAACTGAATAGTGCCCCGTGTTGTCGGAATCAAGTTTGAACATAATTTAAAAATGTATTTTTTTGAATTAAGAAATTTTGATTTACATTATGGGCAGAAATGTGTCGTAGAGACGGTTTTAGGTTTGGAAATGGGTGAAGTAGTAAAAAGACCGTTTTTTTGTGAAAATATAAAAAATAGTCTGAAGCCAGTTATTCGGCCAGCTCAGGAAATTGATATTTTACAATTACAAAGCAATCGAGAGAAAGAAAAAATTGCTTTTGAAATAGCGAATCAAAAAATTCAAGAACATCAGCTTACCATGAAATTATTAAGAGCTCATTATACTTTGGATAGAGGAAGATTAACATTTTATTTTGGATCTGAGGAACGAATAGATTTCCGAAATTTGGTTAAAGATTTGGCAGCTATTTTCCGAACACGAATTGAACTTCGCCAGATGGGAGTTCGGGATGAAGCAGGTATGATTGGGGGATGTGGGATGTGTGGTCGAGAGTTGTGTTGTAGCACATTTCTCATTAATTTTGAACCGATATCGATCAAAATGGCCAAAGAACAAAATTTAGCTCTTAATTCAGCAAAAATTTCTGGTGTTTGTGGTCGGTTAATGTGTTGCTTGTCTTATGAGTATTCTCAATATAAAAAATTGATTTATCAACTCCCCAAAAAAGGGAGTAAAATTTTAACTCCTCAGGGGTTGGCTAAAATTCTTGAAATAGATGTTTTTAAGGATATGATTCGTTTGGAACTCGAAGACGGGAAGGAGATATGTATTAATGAAGAAGAATATGGTCGTTTCTTCCTGTAGTTCTTTTCCGGTTTGAGAATTGAAATGATAGAAGGTGGTGAAAACCTTGGGAGAAGCGCAGGTTCAAAAGGCAACCTGGTATCAGGGCTTAACAGCTGAACAGGAAAAAGTTTGGTTTGAAGAGCAAATTCGGCAATGCGAGAAAGACATTACTCGTTTTGCCTGCCACATAACTGGGAATATGGAAAAGGCAAAGGATTTAATACAGGAAGCTTTTCTACGAGCTTATAAGTATCGTCACAGCTATAATGAGAAGTACCCCTTTCGTAATTGGCTTTACGCAATCCTTTTAAATATTCACCGTCATAATTGCAAAAAAGAAAAACTCTTTAAGACTATTATTCCTTGGAAAAATTCCGATGATGAAGAACAGGATACTTGGGATTTTATTGAAAGCGAGGAAGAAAGTCCCGAAGCTAAAACTTTAAAAAAGCAACTGGTTGTTGATATTGAAAAGGCCATACAGAAGCTTCCCCTGAAAATGAGAGAAGTCATTGTTTTATGTGATATAAATGGTTATTCCTATGAAGAAGCTAGTGAAGTTGTCAATTGCCCATTAGGGACTATTCGGTCCAGACTCCATCGAGCCCGTCGTCAAGTACAAAAGGACCTGGAAGTTAAGTATGGAGAGGATTTGCTCACTTCTTGGAGTTGAGAATTATGGAATGTGAACGGATAAGAAAATTACTTTCAGCTTATCTTGATAATGAGTTGTCTGAAGAAGAACGGAAAGAAGTACGAAGACACCTTTTTGTCTGTTCTCAATGTGAATTGGAATTTAAGAAAATTCGATCTATGAAGGGGTTGATTAGCCAGTTTGGGCGGTTTTTTGAGCCTCGAGTTGACTATGAGATCCATTATGAAGTCTTACAATCTCAAGCAAAAGGTCGCCGAATGAAAGAGGTTCTTCTTTTTTCAGTTTTAGCTTGTATTGTTATTCTTTTTTTTGTTTTTTTTCTCCCTATTTATAAAGACATTATGCTTGGATCGAATGCCGATATGGCTATTGGAGAGATACATCGGAATCTTTCTGGTGATAGTTATGACGTCCCTAAAAATCCAGGGAGAGTCGAAGTGAATTTTCTAAAACAAGTTTCGAATGACTGGGAATGAAAGTATCAAATTTATATACTGTGTTCATTATTATTCTTCTGATCTCTCTTATTGTTTCTTTTTCTGCTCAAGCTCGTATTTTGAGTCCTGAAGAAGGCCGTCTTTTTTTAAAACGAATTATCCAAAATAGCACTGCCTACAGTTATTGGGGTATTTGGAAACTCACTGATTATACCGATGAAAATGAAAGCATTTTTTATGAGGTTGTGTATATTCCCGGTTTTGGTTTTGGTTGGATCAATCTTGACAATCCCCATCATTATATTATTGGCGATGGAACTTATCGATTTATTTACGATGAAGAGAAACAAATGATTACTGCGGTGTATCCTGGTTTTGATCTCCCTTTTCTTCCTCTGGGAGAAGATAATATTGATATATTAGTTTCAAATTATTTGGTCAACGTTGAAGAAGATAGCGTGATGATCCTATCCCGTGAAAATAATCAGGTCGTAAAATCTTTTCTTTTAGATGAAAGACAAGCCCTTATTAGTCAAACTTATTATTCTCATGAAGGACAGGTGATAAAACAGGGAGAATTTGTTTATCGTATTGATCACCCTACCGATGATCGAATTTGGAAAATTTTCCAAATTATGGATCAAGTCGCTCAAAAGAAAAATAATTTTCCCGAGGTTCTTTTTAATCGGAAAAGAATGTTATTTCCTCGTTTACTCCCCCCTGGCTATTCTTTACGTCGATCTTACCTTGTAGAAGGCGATCAGGGGAAGATGTACCAAATGGTATTTAGCGATGGGATAAACTTTTTTTCGATGTTTCAAACTCTCTTACCTCCACCTTCAAAGAATTCCAACCCTGTTCGAAAAATTGTCATTAAAAAAAATGGTGAACTCACCACTCTTATCGGAGAAAAAATGGGGAGGCAAATTTATTTGGTTGGAAACATGAGTCATGAAATTTTAAGTAAAATATTTGAATCAATCGTTGATGGAGGAGATTAATGATATGGATAAAAAAGAGAAGTTAAGATTTTTCCTATTTTTTTGTTCTTTATTTCTTTTTACTTTAACTGGTTGGGTTCAAGCTGTCAATTCAGTCATGCCCGAAGAAACTAATATTGTAGCAGATATCGTAGAAAAAGTCGCACCGTCTGTAGTCTATGTTGATACACTTTCTTATAAAACCTACCGTAATCCCTTTGCGCCCTTTTTTAATGACCCCTTTTTTCAAGATTTTTTTGGTTTTTCACCGCAACCAGAAGAAAGGCGAATTCCTCAAAAGGGTTTAGGCACAGGGTTTATCTTTCGATCAGATGGGTATATTCTTACCAATGAACATGTTATTCAAGGTGCTGAACAAATCAAGGTAACTTTCAAGGACGGACGGAAATATGATGGAAAGGTCATAGGGTCTGATTCATTAACCGATATTGCCATCATAAAAGTAGATGCGACCAATCTTCCAGCCCTTCCTTTGGGTGATTCAGATCAAGCTCGAGTTGGAGAGTGGGTGATTGCAATCGGGAATCCATATGGCCTATCACATACAGTAACAGTTGGTGTTTTGAGCGCCAAAGGGAGACCAATCTACTCCGGAGACTCAGGAAGGGAATATGAGAATTTTTTACAAACCGATGCTGCTATTAATCCTGGCAATAGTGGGGGACCATTATTGAATATCAAAGGTGAAGTTATCGGAATTAATACTGCTATTCTTCCTTATGCTCAGGGAGTTGGATTTGCTATCCCAATTAACATGGCAAAAAGTTTATTAGACCCATTAATTCAAACTGGCAAAGTCGTTCGTTCCTGGATAGGGATTTATCTTCAGGATATCACGTCTGATATGTTTCAACAGTTTGGGCTAAAAGAACCAAAAGGAGCTTTAGTTGCCGACGTTGTTCCGAATAGTCCAGCTTCAAAAGCTGGTATTCAGCGTGGTGATATTATTTTAAAAGTTAATAATCAAGAAATTATCGATTCCGCAGCATTTCATTTAGCAATTCGAGATAAAAAACCAGGTACACAGGTTGAGCTATCGATTTGGAGAGATAACCAAACAAAAGAAATTTTGGTTATCTTAGAGGAAATGATCAATGAAGGAGGAATATCTTCAGCCCTGTCACCAAAACTTCAACTCGGTTTTGAAGTTGAAGAAATCACTCCTGAATTAACTAAGAAATATAATTTAAGAACACGAGTAGGAGTTGTAATCACTCGAATTGACTCACAAGAATTAATCAAATCAGGTTACTTACAAGAAGGAGATGTCATTCTTCAGTTGAACCGTCAAACAATCCAAAACCTTCAGGATTGGAATACCGTTTTATCTATGATTGAACCGGGTGATACTGTTATTCTTTTAGTAAATCGAAGAGGACGAACTTATTTTGTACCATTGAAAGTGAAAAATTGGAATCAGTGAGTACCATGAAAAATGCTTCAGAGTGGGGCAGGTTTTTTATTTGTCCCACTCCCATTGGGAACTTGGGAGATATTACTTACCGTACGGTATTGGTATTAAAACAGGTTGATCTTATTGCCTGTGAAGATACTAGAGTATCAAGAAAACTTTTACAACGTTATTCAATCCAAAAACCGCTATTTCCCTACCATGCTCATAATTACCAAACTGCAATTCAAAAAATCCTCACTCACTTAAGAAGCGGGAAAAGTATTGCTTTGATCACTGATGCTGGGATGCCAGGAATTCAAGATCCAGGAATGGAGATTATTAACCAACTGATTCAAAACAATATTAATTTTGAAGTGTTACCAGGTGCATCAGCAGTATTGCCAGCAGTAGTCTATTCCGGGTTTTCTTTAAATGGTTATCTATTTTTAGGTTTTCTTCCCAGATCAGGGGGGGAACGAAAAAAAATATTAGAACAATCTCTTTTTTCATCACAAGCTATTGTACTTTATGAGTCACCTAAGAGAATCCTGACAACACTTCAAGAAATTCAAAACCTGATTGGAGAAGAAAGAAAGGCAGTCCTTTGCCGTGAATTAACGAAAATACATCAAGAAATAATAAGAGGTACCTTACAAGAGCTAGTTGAAAAATTAAATCAGAAAAAAACCATTCAAGGTGAAATTGTATTAGTAATAGAGGGAAAATCGGTTGACGAAAAAGGAATTTTACCTTTGGTTCAGAATTGTATAAAACAACTCTTATTGACTGGTCATTCTGAAAAAGATGTTGTAGAATTGACCAGCGTTATTTTTAGACTTAAAAAGAATAGGGTAAAGCTTGAGTTGAAACTTCAAAAAAATCTTTTTGATCAGGAAAAGGAAAAAAATCTTTTCTGAGGGTCAGCCTTAAAATTTTGATTTAGAAGGCATAACTTGGAGTGGACTTTAATACCCCTTTTCAAACATTGTAGAATTGATTTTATCCCTGAAAATTGGTTTAATGGATTTGGTACGGGAGGTGTTTTGTATTAAAGCGCACCGTGAATTTGCCGAAGTTATTTTGTTTTTAGTTGCTCTTTCTTCCCTTTTGTTTTTAATTGGAATTATTGTTGTTCTCTTTGTTGAAGGATTACCAACTTTTCGCGAAGTTACACTTTCACAATTCCTTTTTGGAAAAAGATGGTACCCAACATCTGAACCACCTCGTTTAGGCATTCTCCCCTTAATCCTTGGATCACTGTGGGTAACCATTGGTGCCTTAATTTTTGCAATTCCTTTAGGTCTTTTTTCAGCAATATTTCTTGCTGAACTTTGTCCAAAAAAGCTAAGAGAAATCTTAAAACCAGTTATTGAAATGTTAGCTGGTATTCCCTCAGTGGTATATGGTTTTTTTGGAATGGTTATTCTCAGTCCACTATTAAAAGACCTTTTTTCTCTTCCCACTGGTTTAACTGCTTTTACTGCCTCAATCATTTTAGGGATTATGGCCATTCCCTCAATAGTCAGTACAGCTGAAGATGCTATCAGTTCGGTTCCCAAGAGTTATCGAGAAGCTTCATTTTCGGTTGGAGCAACTCATTGGGAAACAATAAGGAAAGTCATTATACCCGCTTCTTACTCAGGTCTGGGTGCAGCAGTGATTCTTGGTGCCGGACGAATTATTGGTGAAACTATGACAGTATTAATGGTAGCCGGTGGAGCAGCGGTTATTCCTACCAGTTTTTTCCAACCGGTTCGAACCATGACAGCAACCATTGCAGCTGAGATGGGAGAAGCACCAGTAGGAAGTCTTCACTATCATTCATTATTTGCTATTGCGATTGTTTTATTTCTCATCACATTTCTTTTAAATATTTTAGTTGATCGATTAGCTCAAAAATACCATACCCGGGTGAGATAAGGTGGATATTCGCTTAAAAATGAAGTATTTATCTCAAAAAATCTGGTTTTTTATCTTTTTTCTCTCGATAGTTACTATTTGTTTTGCCCTGGGTTTTATTGTTTATTTTTTGGTTGCTCGTGGTTATAAAGTTATAAATTGGGAATTTCTCACAACTTTACCCTCACGAGGTATGACTGAAGGAGGAATTCTTCCAGCAATAGTCGGGACGTTTTATCTTATAATCGGCAGTATTGTTGTTTCACTTCCCCTGGGGGTTTTTTCGGCGGTCTATTTAGAAGAATATGCAAAACCATCGGTAATGGTTTCACTGCTTCGATTAGCAATACATTGCTTGGCAGGTGTACCTTCAGTCGTTTTTGGCTTGTTTGGTTTGGGAATATTTGTTAAATTTTTTGGATTTGGAGTTTCTCTTCTTTCTGGATCGCTTACTTTAGGGATTATGGCTCTACCAATCGTCATCACTTCTGTTGAGGAAGCGTTAAAAACAGTACCTCTTTCCTTTCGAGAAGCTTCTCATGCTCTTGGAGCAACCAAATGGGTTACTATCCGTCGAGTTGTTCTTCCAGCTGCTCTTCCTGGAATTTTAACCGGTTTAATTCTTTCGGTTGGAAGGGTCGCAGGCGAAACAGCTCCTATTTTGTTTACAGCTGCAGCTTTCTATGCTCGAGGACTTCCTCGTTCAATTTTTGATCGTGTTTTAGCACTTCCCTATCATATATATGGTTTAATGACTGAAGGGACTCGCCCTGAAAAACAAGTGCCAATTGCCTATGGCACTGCCTTGGTCCTTCTCATTATGGTTCTCTTGGTGAACTTTTTGGCAATATATCTTAGGCGGCGATCAAGATCAGTTCGAAAGTGGTGAAAGCATGAATAAGGATGAAAGCAAATTAAAAGTTTTAAATTTTAATTCCTTTTTTGGAGAAAAGCAAATATTATACGATATCAGTCTTGAAATACCAGACAATCGAGTTACAGCAATTATAGGTCCATCTGGATGTGGCAAGTCAACTCTTTTACGGAGTATCAATCGTATGAACGACTTTATAGAAAATTTTTCAATTCGTGGTGAAATCATTTTTGAGAATCAGAATATATATGGTGAAGAGGTTGATCCAGTAGAACTTCGACAGAGAATTGGAATGGTCTTTCAAAGACCAAACCCATTTCCAAAAAGCATTTTTGAAAATATTGCTTATGGACTTCGAGTTCAAGGTTGGAAGGATCGCCGGGCTATTGCTGAACAGGTTGAAAAAAGTTTACGAGCCGCTGCGTTGTGGGAGGAAGTGAAAGATCGTTTGAATTCATTGGCTTTTGATCTTTCTGGAGGTCAACAGCAAAGGCTTTGTATCGCTCGAGCTATTGCGGTTGAACCGGAAATACTTCTTATGGATGAACCAGCCTCGGCTTTGGATCCAATCGCAACAGCTCGAATTGAAGAGCTCATCAAAGATCTCAAGGAGAAATATACCATTGTGATTGTCACTCATAATATGCAAGAAGCGGCTCGGACTTCAGATTACACTGCCTTTCTCTTGTTGGGACGACTGATTGAATATGGTTTGACTGATCAAATTTTTACTAATCCCCAAAAGAAGGAAACCGAAGAATACCTTACCGGTCGATTCGGTTGATAAGAGGTGAATCTCATGAAAATCCGCTTTTTCCCCTTACTAATAGGAATATACCTGATATTTTTTTTAGGTATTTTTTCTGCATATGCTCAAGAAATACCATCTATCGCTATTCTTCCTCTTTCGGTTAGAGATGAGGTTGATGGATATTTAGGTTTTTATCTTCGAGATCTTATTAAGGATGTTCTTGATGATATGGAACAGATTGAAGTAATTGATAACATCCTTATTGATGAAATGCTCCGTGAATCAAAAATTTCTCGAAATGTCGTTCTCGTTCAATCGATGGCTCAAGTTTTAGGAAAAAGAATTGGTGCCGATTATCTTCTAAGTGGATCATATCGAATTCGTCAACTTGGAGATCGTGAACGCTTAGTTGTGAGTATGCGCCTTTTTGATTTAAATCAAGGAGCTATGATTGATTTAAAAAGCACTGTTTTTGATTTCAACAATCCCAATGAGTTTCGACAGCTCATGATTCCCGAAGTCTTAAAATCATTCAACATTGATTTGACTGAGCCTATAAAACCGTTTATTTATGATCCCCAATTGATTTTCCCTCTCTATCGTGGAGTCGAGAAAATGGATGAAGCTCTTCGAACTTATGGAAGCGCCCAATTTCCCGATAAACCTCTCTGGAAAGAGGCTTTTGCCCAAGCACAAGAAACCGTTGATGCTGTCCCAGAGTATTTGGAGAGTTATTATTACCTTGCTTATATGTACCAAAAAACAGGATGGTTGGCAAAAGAAGTTGAAACATGGATGAAGTATGTCGACCTTCTCGAAGTTACGGGAAAGGGAAAAAATTCAATACCAAGAGCTTCACGAGCCTATTTAAGACTCGCTAATTCTTATATATCTCAAAAGAAATATGATATGGCTGAAAAGAGTATAAACCAGGCTTTGAACATGAATCCAGGAAATGCTGAAGCGTATTTTCTTTTAGGTAAAATTTCTTATGACCAAGGAAAATCAGCTGAAGCTCAAGAATACTGGAATAAAGCCTATTTCTTGGATCCATCTCTTAAAGAAGCCCAATATTTTGCCGGTGAAGCTGGAAAAGCGGCAGTATATGGGAAGGATGCCTATGAATCCTACCGAACCGGTTATACCTTTTATGCCAATGGTGATCTAAAAACAGCTGAAGGATACTTTCGCAACGCTGTCCAATTGAATCCTAATATGAAAGAGGCTCAGTATTGGTTGGGGAGAACTCTTTATGATTTGGGAAAATTATCCGATGCCGAAGTAACCTGGAGAAAAGTTATTGAAATTGATCCTTTTGATAGTCAGGCAAAACGTTTTTTAGAAAAAACTATTCAGGAAAAGCAATATGGAAGAAATGCCCTGATTCAATTCCGTCAAGGTTTTGACCTTTACCAAGAAGCCAAATATGTTGAAGCAATACCTTATTTTGAACGAGCTGTGCAAGAAAGTCCTCGTTTCCAAGATGCTCATGAATATTTAGCTCGGTCTTATTATTTATTAGGACAGAAGGATAAATACTTAAAAGAAAGAGAAAAGAGTCTAAATCTAATCGAGCAACCGTTAGACAAAGCCTGGCAATTTTATTTAGTTGGGTATGAGCTTTTTTCTTGGAATGAAAAAGGGAAGGCTATTGATTATTTACAAAAAGCGGTTGCTTTGAATAATCGATTATCGGAAGCACATCTTCTCTTGGGTGAGATATATGGAAGCATGAATCAATGGAAACAAGCTGCTTATCATTATACTCAAGCTAGTTCTGTCGAGGAAAATAGCACAGAAGAAGATCAGTCCTCGGTTTTATGGGGGGCAAGTGTTTCGTATATTCAATTGGGAGAATGGGACAAAGCGCTTGAATTCCTCAATGAATTAGTGAAGAAATATCCCTATGCTGACTTTATTGAAGAGGCTGAATCATTACGGATTGAAGCAATGGTGAAAAAGGGCTCCTATCGAGATGCTCGGGTTAGCGTTCAGCAATTCCAGTTACGTTTTCCGTCCGGACGTTTTCGAGAAAAAATTCAATTTTATTATGCCTTGAGTTTTTATCAAGAAAAACAATGGAAAGAAGCAGCTCAAGCTTTAGAATCGTTCTATAAAAATTATCCTCAAAGTCAATATCGGAAAGAAACCTTAGAAGCTCTGGGTTACAGTTATCGAAATTTGGGACAAGAAGAAAAAGCTCGGGATTATTTTGCTCAAATTGAAGGACAAGAAAATGCTTTTTTGGTAGCTGATACTTTCTATCAAGAAAAAAAATGGCAACAAGCTC
>JAAYUT010000124.1 GCA_012517485.1 Candidatus Atribacter fermentans | reverse complement strand
TTATAAATCATTACCGAATTGAAGAAAAAAATGAATTTGTTCTCCCCCCGTATGAAATAAATCAACTTTCTTTTACTGGCCGTTGCGACCGCCTGATCGGTTTAAAAGACGGATATTGGCTGATCGTAGATTATAAAAGCGGGAAATCAAATTATGCGAGGACCTCATTGCAATTGGCTGGATACAGCCAAGTTTTAACCGATAATGGATATCCGGTGGTTGGCTATGTTTACCTCTGCCATGGTGACGGCAAAGCAACTGGTGCCTTTGAAAATACCCTTTTTGTCCCCTATGGCGATAAGCTGAGGAATGCAATCTTAAAGTCGAATCGTTCTGGTAAAATTTTAAGCGTCGTAATGGAACTTGCCCGACAAAAAATGGAAGAACTCTCCTTGAATTTGGCAAGCGGTGATATCCAACCAAATTATCATAGCCAAACTTGTAATGGATGTTTTGGGAGATCACTTTGTCGAAAAGATGAAATGCGTGGTCGTGGAGGAGAAGATGAAGAAAGTTGAAAATAAAAAATTCCTGGAGCTTATTGCTGATTCCCGACCGGCTCAACAGGAAGCAATCATGGCTGATGAAGATTTAGTGGTGGTGAGCGCTGGTGCTGGCACTGGAAAAACCGAAACCTTAGCTCGCCGCTATGCCTGGTTGGTCACCACTGGACGAGCAAAATTCAATCAAATCCTGACTTTAACCTTTACCGAAAAAGCCGCCCTTGAAATGAGGGAGAGAATTCGAATGCGACTGCGGAGCTGGTATAAGTGGTTATCAAATCAGGAAAACTTTCAACATCTTTACGAAGCAATTGATAACCTCGATGAAGCTCCAATAACCACCATTCATTCTTTTTGTATGAAAATAATTCAAAAGGCAAGTTTGTATTTTGATATTGATCCAAATATCCGAGTAATTTCATCACCAGAAGAATTCGGGTTTTGGAATAATCTTCAAAATATTTTGAGACGAAATGACTGGAATTGGTTTGATGAAAACGTTTCTGATCCGTTATGGCAAAGTCGTTTGTCAATATTAAACCAAGTGCCATTTTTTCTCCTTTTAAACCATGGTGGTGCTGATAGTTTAGTTCAATTGGTCAATCATCTTTCCGATCTTTTTGGAAGTCGGGGAGAAAATCCTGAATGGCTTTGGCAGAAAGGTGAAAAAGTTGAAAGGGATTGGGAAGAAATCCAAGAAAGCCTCTTATCCTGGTATGCGCCTGAATGGGACAAGGAATGGTCATTGTGGATAGAGAATCTTTTACCTATAATGCATTTACACGGATCAAGCAAAGTCATTGATACCTTTATTGATTTTAATTTAAAGTGGCATAATCGACCAGATAAAAGACAACTTCCATTTTTTATAAGTGATTTAATTGACTCTCTCACTGCCATTGCTAAGAGTTCAAGAAGTGCAGTATATCTTGAGATCCAAGATCAGCTTTTACTTTCAAGGCCTTACCAATCAATGATTGAATACCGCAATCAATTAAAGGAGAAGTACCTTCATTTAATTGACATCTTATGTGGGAAAGTTGAATTGTCCGAAGACTTTCGTTGTCGTCAATTTCTTATCCAATCATCAGCTATTTTCTGGCATGTTTGGGAGGAATTTAAGAAGAAAAAAAACGTACTGACCTTTAATGATATGATTGCCCATGCTGGTGAAGCAATAAAACACTATCCCACTTTAACTGCCCAATATAGCACTATTATGGTTGATGAGTTTCAAGACACTGATGTCCTCCAGGAATCCTTGATTCGTAATATAGTCCAAAACAACCAAGCCTCTCTTTTTT
>JAAYUT010000123.1 GCA_012517485.1 Candidatus Atribacter fermentans | reverse complement strand
GGTTTAAGACCTTCGGCTGAGGTAGTGAAAAATTCGTGAGGTGAATCATCAAAGGTAAATTTTCTCGAAGAAGTAAAATTTTTAAAGGATAAATTCCCTTCATGAAGCCATTGTAATATCGTTTTCATCGCATCGGTTGAACAACCACTTGTTCCAATGGTTTTGGCACACCGATAATGATTCTGATCGATATCAGCTTGATCGACAAGGGAATGAGTCCCCCCAAAACAAGCCCCGACACCATATCCTTCTCGAGTATAGAGCTTGAGCATGAGCCGTTGGGCATTGGGATCTGAACAAGCACTGACTACATCGTCAAACAAATATCCATCAGTCATGTCTTCCAAATCATGAACGATTTTTTCTTCCTGTAAAAGATATTCTTGAATACTCATATCTTTTAGCTGAGGAGCAATATACACTTTCACCTTATTTCCCAATATTCGATGAATAAGTTCTTTCTTTTTTGCAGAGCGGACGATCATAATCACTTCTTCGGCACCCTCTAATAGTGCGAGAGAAGCATAGATCATGCCGACTGTTCCTGAACCGATAATACAGGTTTTCCCTCCAGTTTGAATACCAGCCTTATAAATATGCCTCCCATGATTATCAACTCCGACTGGATGAGGAGTGGCATAAATCGATTCCAAAGCACAGGCAGCTGGTTCAATAAGACAGGCTTCTTCATCGGTAACGTTTTTTGGAACTCGTATGACTGACTCCGAGCGAATCATTTCCTCAGGAACTTTCATATATTGAGAATATCCACCATTAATTTGAAAAGATAGGTTGGCAATTGGTTTAGGAATAAGCATCAAACCATTTTTATAGCGAGCGATACGGGATTGGAAGGTTACTCTTTCACCTGAGGAGAAATTGAGATATTCAGAAGACAATTTTTTCCCTTGAGCGTATCCTATTCCTTCGTTACAATTTTTGACATTATCACCAACCTCGACGATAATTCCAATCAACTCGTGACCAAGAACGACTGGGGCATAAGGATCGACATTCTTATGACCGTGCAAAAAAATTGATTTATCAGTCCCACAACGGGCACACATCAAAACCTTGACAATCAAATCATTGGGGCCACAATTCAGGTCGATGGTTTCTAACGTAATTTGTTCGGGACGGCCGTGGTATAAAAATGCCTTGGAATGATATGAAGACAAAATTTTTTCTCCTTCGAGTGAGATGTTTTATCCCTTCATAAAATAAACAATTTTTGATGTTATTTGCAATAGCTAAAAGAAATTAGGTTTCCCACGTCATTGTGTTATTTATTAGTATTCAAGTGCATAATCATATTTTAAATTTCATTGGAGTGATGTGAAAAGGCATGTCGAAACATTGAGCATTTATAGTCATAGGATAGGCTCACCAGTAATATCAATTATAAAAGATCTTATTATAAAACATCGGTATTAAAAGTGTCGCCATCTTTCAAATTTCCTGACTTAAAACCTTTGTAAAACCATCTTTGCCGCTGCTCAGACGTACCATGGGTAAAGCTATCGGGTACAATATAACCTTGAGTGCTTTTTTGAATACGGTCATCACCAACCGCACTGGCAGCATTAAGGGCTTCTTGAATATCATGTTCATCGAGCAAGTCCATACGATTAACATAATGTGCCCAGACCCCAGCTAAGTAATCAGCCTGGAGTTCTAATCGAATCATTAACTGATTAAAGTCTTTTTGACTCAGTCGATTTCGATATGACATCACTTCATCAGAGATACCTAATAGATTTTGAACATGGTGTCCAATTTCATGGGCAATAACATAAGCCATAGCAAAATCTCCTGGCGCTTTAAAACGAGACTGAAGTTCATTAAAAAAGCTCAAATCAATATAGACTCGATAATCACCAGGGCAGTAAAAAGGACCAGTGGACGCACCTGCAACCCCACACGCTGAATTCACATAACCTGAATAAAGAACTAATCGAGGTAATACATACTCACTTCCATTCTCACGGAATATGGTAGTCCAAACGTCTTCGGTTTCGGCAAGAACCACTGCAACGAATTCTGCGAGCTCTTTTTCTTCTTCTGTTTCTTGATAGTTTGAAGCATACTCCGAGTTGGGAATTTGGATTTGGTCTAAAATATCAGTAGGATTTCCACCAAGTAAAGCAAATAATAGAATAATGATTATAGTTCCTATGCCTCCACCAATAATCCCCTTGGTAGCTGCACCCCTCCGATCTTCAACGTTATTACTCTGCCTTCTTCCCTTCCAATACATAACAAACACTTCCTCGCGGTTGTTAAAAATAATACCAACCTAATATGAATAAGCTTACTTCTCTATACAATTTATCGAAATTTACAGTCATATAATGCAAGTTATGTCGAATGAGACAAGATCATCCTGTCTTTAAAACCTAATTTTCGAAAATCGTATTTGCATATTCAAGAGAATTAAAACTTCTCATACTCTATTATTTTAACTTATTCATGATTGGTCAGAAATGGAGAGATTAAAAAATATTATTATCTTTAAAAATTGTTAAGGCAGGCCTGTTTGCCCCTACTTACAATAACATCTGCCAACAAAAAATTTAAGAGAGGAAAACGAATGGGATG
>JAAYUT010000122.1 GCA_012517485.1 Candidatus Atribacter fermentans | reverse complement strand
GTAAAATCGCCAATTTCAGGTACTGTCATTGATATGAATGTTAAAGTGGGAGATATTATCCAAACCGGTAGTGCAACAACTACCAATATAACTGCAACTATTGATGATATGAGCACAATGAAAGTTGTTGTCCCTATTAATGAAATTGATGTTCCCCGCGTTAAAGAGGGAATGAAGGCCAGAGTAGTTCTCGACGCCCTTCCAGATAAGCCCTTTGATGGAAAGGTCGATTCTATTTCTTATTTAGGTAAAATAACTGAAAATGTTGTTACCTATGATGCTACCATTCTTATTCCCAATCCAGATCGAATTATTCGTCCTGAAATGACTGCTGATGTTGAAATAACGACAGAGTTTAAAGAAAACGCCACAATTATTCCCCTTGAAGCACTTATTGAAAAAGAGGGAAAAGGTTTTGTACTTCTTGCTACCCAAGAAGGTGAAACAATTGAAAAAGAAGTAAAAATTGGGATTCGTAATGACAATCAAGTAGAAATTATTGAAGGTTTAAATCTTGGAGATAGTGTTGCTATACCTTTAATAACCAACCGACGTACTCCTCCTATCTCTATGGGTGGTCCTTTTGGTGGTGGAGGAAGGTAATCTCATGAATGTCTACGAAAGCCTGAGAACATCGATTTCCAGCCTAGTTTCCAATAAACTTCGTTCCTTTCTTACCATGCTTGGTATCATCATCGGAGTAGCTGCGGTTGTTTCTATGATTTCACTTGGAACTGGAGTTCGAACCTCTATAGTCGATCAAATAGGAAGCTTGGGTTCTAATCTATTAACTGTGGTTGGAGGAGCGATACGACAAAGACCGGGAATGCCAATCATGATGAGGGGAATGTCGAATATATTAAAGATTGAGCATTTTCGAGATCTTGAAGCTATGTCTATTCCAGGTATTCAATCTATTATTGCTGAATCATCTTTACGACAGACAGTTGTCTTCGGGAGAAACAACACATCGGTATCAATTATTGGAACAACTGCCAATTATCCAATAGTTCGTAATTTCAATCCTACTATGGGACGTTTTTTTAGTGATTATGAGTATATGAATTTAAATAATTATGCAGTCATTGGCGACACTGTTGCTATCGACCTTTTTGGAGATATCAATAAAGCCATCGGCAACAGAATCAGAATTGGTCGAGTAAATTTTGAAGTAATAGGTGTTATGGAAAAGAAATCAATGGGTTCTCAAGATTTAGGAAATCAAATCTTTATTCCACTTACAACCCTTCAAAAAAGATTAACCGGTTCAAGATATCTGCAAAGCATTACCATTCAAGCCGATTCTGCTGAGAACATGAATAGCATTTCTCAATCTGTGGAACAATTTTTTCTTCGAAAATTAGGTGATATAGACCGGTTTACCATTATGAATCAGCAAGATATTCTTGATACTATTAATCAGGTTACTGGAACTATAACCCTTTTTCTGGGAGCAATAACCGGTATCTCTCTCCTTGTAGGAGGTATCGGGATTATGAATATCATGCTGGTTTCGGTTACAGAAAGAACCCGAGAAATTGGCCTTCGGAAAGCAATCGGAGCTCGTCCAAGTGATATTCTTTTCCAATTCATGGTTGAATCATCAGTGTTAAGTTGTTTGGGAGGTATCCTGGGGATCATTTTTGGAGCAATTGGTGCAAAGTTAATTGGAAATTTTACCCAATGGACAACTAAAGTCAGTTTTAGTTCTATCGTTATTTCTTTTGGGGTTTCCCTTGCCGTCGGTTTGTTCTTTGGCATACTCCCTGCCCGACGAGCCAGCAAGCTTGATCCAATTACGGCATTACGATATGAATGAAATAATTGTCTATTCTTTTCCTTCTAAGAGCATGTGAGAATTTTATAAACCAAATCTACTCACCAGTTAAACTTCCTTCATCACCTCTTCCCTCAATAACATCAACAATCCTTTGAACGAGCATGGGTGCAACCCTTTCTGCAAATTCATAATTTGGATGTGAATCATCACTGGAAGCAGCATATTGATTTTTTAAATAAATACCACCCTCGGTTTCTAACTGAAAAAAATCCCAAATATAAATATTATCTCCGGGTTGATCCCATTCCTCTTTAACCCACTCAAAAAATTTTTGTGCTCTTTGTGCATTCCCTTTTGTGGTCGCACCTTTTACTTGAGCTGCCCCTGTCCAAACCAGAAAAAGTGTTTCGGGAAATTCATGCATTTTTTCTTTCAGTGCCAAGTATTGAAGTTGATAGTTTTCAATGGATTTAACATCAGAGCTTACATCTGCTTCTCCACTATTTTCTTCAATATCACTCACTGGAAAACAGTGTTTCCAAATGATCATTTGGTAATCTTGAGTAAGTATTTCTAGAGTCGGTTCCTCCATAAATGGCTCTTCTCCGGCATGTTCAACCCAGATATTCCAATAGTCATAGGGATAATTACTCCATCCATAGGGATAATCTTTGGGAAATTCTTGGGCTTCAATAAAATAGGATGTGCCGTTTTTATGGTTATATTGGTCTATTAAATCGGGGACACCACCCTCCCAAATCACTTGGCCAGTACTATGGTGTAGAAAAAGGAT
>JAAYUT010000015.1 GCA_012517485.1 Candidatus Atribacter fermentans | reverse complement strand
GTTTATACCGATAACAAGGGGTTGCCGATCGATAGTTTACGAAAAAATTTGGCAGTTTATCTCTATCTTCCTCCATTTGGAAGTTCTGAGGAACCGGAAAAAGATGCTTCCAGGACTCTGAAGCTTGAAATTTTCGATAAAACGACTCAAGACTATTATATAAATCACAATATTCCATTTGGCCAGGCGATTATTACTTTTAACGGAGTTGATGGAGCAGGTCACTCTATCGCTCTAAAAAAAGCCATTTCTATCAATGCCGATATGATTGATGACAGTTTACAGGATGAAATTGATCAACAAATCCAGCAAATCATCCAAAATCAAGGACAAAATCCAAGTTCATCCTGCTCCTCATGTTCTCTTCAATGAACATTGCGCTTATTGGTTTTATGGGATCGGGGAAGACAACTATTGGGAAAAAACTGGCTCGTCAGTTAGGTTGGACATTCCTTGATAGTGATATATTAGTCCAGGAAAAGAAAAAATGTACTATACCTGAAATTTTTGCAAAAAATGGCGAAGCATATTTTCGAGAATGCGAGAGGTCGGTTTTAATCGAAGTAGCCAAGCTAAAGAAAGTTGTTTTGGCAACCGGTGGTGGACTTCCCATTGGTGAAAAAAATTGGGAAATCCTTCACCGGGATTTTTTTACCATTTATTTAAAAGCCAATTTTAATGAACTTTTTTTAAGGATAAATGGGGATCCAATACGCCCAATGTTGCAAAAATATCCATCTCAAGAACAACTCAAAGAGCTTTATTTAAATCGTTTAAGTTGGTATGAAAAAGCTCATGTTATAATTGATACGACTCAAAAAAAGCTGGAAAGAATTATTGGAGAAATTATCGAACGTGCGAGTCCTATCTGTACAAACCAAAACTAAGCATTACCCAGTTATTCTTCTTCCGTCACTTTTTACCTCATCTGACTGGTTGAATCAGGTTCAATTTCCATCCCGAAAGGTAACCATAATAACTAATTCTATCGTGGGACCACTCTACGCAGAAAAAATAATGAATGTTTTGAAAGAAAAGAATTATATTCCTTCAGTCGTTATAATCCCTGATGGTGAAGAATATAAACAACTGAATACTGTTGAGAAAATTTACCACGAATTATTAAGTCAAGGATTAGATAGAAAAAGTATTTTAATTGCATTAGGTGGTGGCGTCATCACCGATATTACCGGCTTTGTCGCCTCAACCTTTCTTCGAGGGATTCCTTATTTCCAGATTCCTACCAGTCTTTTAGCCCAAGTTGATAGCTCAATTGGAGGTAAAACTGGGGTAAATATTGAAGAAGGCAAAAATTTAATCGGTACTTTTTATCAACCTGATGGAGTGATAGTAGGTCTTGATTTCCTCAAATCTTTACCTGATCGTGAATTTCGAGAGGGATTAAGTGAAATCATTAAAACTGCCTTGCTCAGTGGTGGAGATTTTTTTAAATTTTTTCAAAGGAATATTCCTGGGTTTTTTGAACGAGATCAAAAAGCACTTGAAGAAGTTATTTATCAATCGATTCAATTTAAAGGAAGTATCGTTCAGAAAGATGAAAAAGAAAGTGGATTGAGGAGTATCCTAAATTATGGTCATACATTGGGGCACGCTTTTGAAAAAACCCTGGGATACGGAGCTCTTCGTCATGGAGAAGCTGTGGCAGTTGGGATGATGGGAGCGGCAAT
>JAAYUT010000121.1 GCA_012517485.1 Candidatus Atribacter fermentans | reverse complement strand
TTATGGAAATGAAATTCGGGGACAACTAAACAATGGCGATTTGATTTCCAATCGTTCATCGAATTCCAGTATTCGATTATTAAAAGGGAATTTAGCTGATATCCTATTTTCTCAGGGTCAAATTGGACCAATAATGTCTCATTTAAAAATTTATTTATATCATGATTTGCCAATTATTGATTTTAACCTTTCTCTTGATTTTGGAAATGAAGGATTAAGCTTAGGTAATTTTTGGGATGATACAACGAAGTTGAACCTCTATTGGCCAATTAGTACCAACCAATATATCTCTTATGATATCCCATTTGGAACAAGAATGGGAAAATTTGGTCGGCCATTATTTTGTATTGATTGGATTGATATAGGAAATGAAAAAGCTGGATTCAGCTTTATCAATCGCGGGACAACCAAACATCGAATAGAAGATGGGGTATTGATGAATTGTTTAGCATGGGGTGGAAATAACTTTTCCAATCGAAATCCTGGTCTTTGGGAAAATGTAGAACGATATGATATTCGTTTATATGGCAAGCACACCATTCAGTATTCAATTCTTGCTCATTCTAAAGACTGGAAATCAGCAAATTGTTATAAATGGGTGGAAAAATTAAGTCATCCTATCCAATCGAAGCTTACTGGGATACACCACGGTACTTTGCCAAACAGCTTATCGATATTTGAAAATAGTGATCCGGAATTAATAATCACTTCAATCCGTCGAGGAGAAAAGCCTCAAGAAATTGTTGCAAGGGGCTATGAAAATCAAGGGAGAACCGTTCCTGTTCAGTCTGGTTTTCTAATGGAAAATGGACAAAGCATACAATACCATTCACTGAATGGAAAGAGTATTCAGGCGATTTCACCTTTTCAAATATTTGAATTCACTCTCAAAAAAGAAATCAGAAACATAGGAGAGTAAAAATGCCAAAGATTATTCTTGATACCGATATAGGATCAGATGTAGATGATGCCATGGCACTCCTTTTTGCCCTTCACTCTCCAGAATTGGATATCAAAGGAGTGACAACTGTTTATGGTGATGTTCATCTACGAGCGCAAATTGCTTTAAAGTTGATTGATTTAGATGGGAAGAAAGGGATTCCCGTTGCTGTTGGATTAGAATGTCCCTTGCTTCGAGAAAGGGATATATGGAGGGATGGTATTGAGGGGAAGGGAATAATTACCGGTAAAGAAACTGATCTCGTACCAATTCATGAATCAGCAGTAGATTTCATTATACGGATGGTCCACGAAAATCCCGAAGAAATTATCTTGGTTGCTATCGGACCCTTAACTAATCTTGCGGTTGCCATAATAAAAGATCCAACTATTATTCCAAAGATAAAAGAGATCATTTTTATTGGCGGAATGGCACGGGTAAGTGACAATAGCTTAGACGTGCCGGTTATTGAGTACAATGTTCGCTGTGACCCTGAAGCAGCAAGATTGATCTTCCGTTCGGGTATTCCAATAGTTATGCTTGGCATGGATGTAACCCGCAGAAATGCCACATACATCGATAGTAAAGATTTAAGGAAAATAAAAGAGGCTGGAGCTCCAGTCCATCTTATGGCGGCAACCCTGCTTGAGATATATTGGGATTATCTTCAGAGAGATGGGAGCTGGATGCACGATGCCCTGGCACTAGCTTTTGCTATTGATCGCTCTTTAGTCAAAACCAAAAACTTATTTGTAGAAATTGAAACTAAAGGAGTATGTACAACAGGTCTCACTCTGGTAACCGATCAAAAAGAAAGAAACAATGCCGAAGTTGGGGTTTCTCTTGATGAAGAACGGTTTCTTCCCTTTTTTATGGAACGAGTATGCCGTCAAACTTAAAAAATGTAAAAGTAAGTGTATTGATAAAATACCCCACTTTATCTCTTTTTAAGAAAGAGGAAGATTGAATTTTATGTGAATATTATCATCCTCATCTTTTGTTTGGAGGGTGTTTAGAAAACAATATGAAGGTCTATCCTGAAAATACAGGATTGAGTAAAAAAGTCATCAAACAGAAAAGAGAAAGGCACACCCCCCTGAATCCCCCCTCAATGGGGGAAGAAGTTGAATACCTTCCCTCCTTCCTACAGTCGCTTTCGCGGCGGGGAGGTGTGCCTTTCATCAGTCATCCTGAGCCCTCGTTTGGTGAGGGCGTGAGGATCTCATCTGACACCACACCCGTCATCCTGAGGCTTCGTATTC
>JAAYUT010000120.1 GCA_012517485.1 Candidatus Atribacter fermentans | reverse complement strand
GATCCAAGGCATTACTATTGATGTATCCTTTATTTCGCTTCGCTTGATTTTTCCCGTAATAAATTCGCTTCTTCCTGAAAGCGGGATATGTATTGCTTTGATAAAACCCCAGTTTGAGGCAGGGAGAGACAAAGTGGAACGTGGTGGTCTGGTGAGAAAAAAAGCAACCCATATTCAAGTTCTTCAAGCCGTGCTCGAATCAGCACAAAATAATCAGCTCCAGCTTCAAGGTCTCACTTTCTCCCCAGTTCAAGGAGGCGAAGGAAATATTGAATACTTGGCTTATTGGAGGAAATGTACTAATTTTTTTGATAAAACCGAATTTGGGGATATAATAAGGAAAGAAGTCCAAGAAGCCCATCAGTTTTTCGTTCAGCAAAATGGGTCAGCAGGAAAATAATTCTATTGAGTGAGAGAAGATGAATAAAAACTCAATTCAGCGTATTCATATTTTTTCCAGAAAAGTGAATAATCTGATTTCCCAAAAAGCACAAGAATTGAGCGATTTTTTTAAACAACATCATGTTTCATGTACCATCATCAACACCAATCAAATTCCAAGCGAAGAACCTGATATGGTTTTTGTATTAGGTGGGGATGGAACCTTTTTATCAGCAAGCCACAAGTATGCAGTTCGAGGTATTCCGATATTAGGTATTGATATTGGCGGATTGGGTTTTTTGACTGAAGTCAGTGTCGAAGCTTTATTCAATGCCGCCTTAGCTGTTTTAAAAGGTGATTATACCATTGAAAACCGAATGATGGTGGACTGTTCTATTCATCACGTCAAAAAGGGAGTGGAGCAGGATATAGCTTTAAATGATGTTGTCATTTACCGAGGGCCTTTTGCCCAAATGATCCGACTCAGTACCTTTATCGATGACGAATATCTAGCTACTTTTCCGGCTGATGGATTGATCATTGCTACTCCTACTGGTTCAACCGCCTATTCTCTTTCAGCTGGTGGCCCGGTTATTCACCCCACTTTAGATCTTTTCATCATTACTCCTATCTGTGCCCATACCCTTTATGCGCGATCGATCATTGTTCAACCGACATCCTCGATTCGACTCATATTAGAATCAACCAAGGAAGGAACCATGGTTACATTAGATGGTCAAAGGGGTTTTACCTTAGATAAGGGGGATTATATTGAGGTGAGAAAATCACAAATTACCAATCATATGGTTAAACTCGTTCCCGAAAAACCCTTTTATTCATTATTGAGAGACAAGCTCTCATGGGGGATGGATATAAGAAAACGGATTGATTAAAAATGCTCCGAGAACTGGTTATTAAAGACTTCGTCATTGTTGATTCTCAACACCTTGAATTGAATGGCGGATTAGTTGTCATTACCGGTGAAACAGGAACCGGTAAATCTTTGATTATTGATGCTATAAGCCTTCTCAAAGGAGGTCGGGCAGTTGAAAATATGATTCGTCGCGATCGTAAGTCTGCTCTCATCGAAGGACTGTTTGACCTGTCCTCCAGTCCAGATTTAATTCATTGGCTTGAAAAAAATGAATTAACAGGCGAAGTGTCAGGGGAAGTGGTGTTATCGCGAGAAATTCTCCGAGATGGAAGGAGCCGAGCTCGGATTAATGGGAGATCGGTTCCAGTAGGAATGTTAAAAGAAGCTGCTTCAATGTTGATTGATATTTATGGTCAAAGAGAACATGAGCGATTTTTGGCTCCTGAAAATCAATTAAATATCCTGGATGATTTTTTAGATGAATATGGAAGAACAGAAAGAGATGTATATCAGCAAAAATATCGAGAGTGGTTCCAAAACCAAAATGAATTAAAACAGATCATGGCTGGCGACCTTTCCCAATGGGATGAGCTCAAATTTACGTTTCAAGAATTCGAAGAGATGGGTTTCACTTCGGAAAAGATAATTGAAATTGAAGAAGAGTTTCGTTTATTAGCAAATATTCAAACCTATTGTTCGGTTTTAGATACTTGCTTAATTTTGATGGAAGGGAATGAAAGTCGTGAAGGAATATCAACTCTTCTTTCTCGTTTAACCTATGAAATGGAAAAAATCCCTCCCGAAGGGAAATTTATGGTTTTAACTGGTATTGTTGAGAACCTT
>JAAYUT010000014.1 GCA_012517485.1 Candidatus Atribacter fermentans | reverse complement strand
TGTAGGGGCATAATTCATTACTTTCCAAACTATTGAAAGAAATAAGCATAGAAATCCTTTTTATGCTTTCTTATACTGTTTCATCTTATCTAAAAATTCGGCAAAAAAGGCTATAAATATTGCCAAGAAAAGACCAGCTACGGCTGCCACTGCCAAAATAATCTTGGAAGAAGAAATCGCAGTTGCTTCGGTAGGTGGAATAGCCGCAGAAAGGAGAATAACGTTTGTTTCTGCAACCCAAACAGAACGGGCAGTTATGAGTTCATCTAATTTTTTAAATGAAGCATTATAATTATTAAGATACACTTCATATTGCTTCTCAAGCGTGCCCAACTCTTCTCTAAGTTTAACGACCAATGCTTGCTTTTTTAAAATTTCATTATGAAGAGCTTCAATAAATCCTGAATTTAAAAGGGTTTCTTTTCTTTTCACGTCACCGGCTAGAGCAATTTCTAGATCAGTTAGCTTTTTGGACAATTCAAAGTAGTTTTGGTTTAATTCCTGAGTTGTAATTGAAAAAGACAGAGGCTCAATTGGTCTATCGGTAGATAATAAATACCCCATAAAAATGGGTTCTTCTAAAATTGATTTTCTGAGTTCAATGAATTGGTTTTCTTTCTCAAGATATTCCTTAGTTTTTTGAATCTGATTTTCCTGGATTTGAATCCCAAAATCTAGTTCAACCATGGTTTTTCGATAATCAAGATATATTTTTGTCATCTCATTGATTTCGGTCTGAATCTCCTCGGGGCTCATGTTTTTTTCTTTAATAGACTCTATTTCTTTTGCCAACCGTTCAAGATCTTTCCTATCATCTTCCACTCGGACCGAAACCAGATTAATCGTTTTTTCAAATTGAGTCTGGATTGATTCGTTCACCACTTCAGTAAAAACAGTTACCCAACAATTTGCGATTTTAGCTGCTTGATCCGGGTCTTTGTCTTTTGCTATCAGCTTGAGAATATTCGTATTTCCATCATATTCAGCTTTCATTTTCTTCCTCATGCCTTCAATGGTCAATTCTTCAGATAAATCTAAACAGTGAATCAACTTCTCAATAACTCTGGAACTAGTAATCATTGTTAAATATGTTTCTCGAGTAAACTGAGGATAGGGTATGGTTGCATTCAACAAATTTTCATAAGTATCCTTTGGTTGTACGGCACCGCTTAGGACAACAGGATTCACCATAATAGTCGCAGTCGCTTCATAGTATCTTAAATAAATACGGGCAAAACCGGCATAGAGAACTCCCAAAATAACAACCACTAAAAATACTTCCCAGATTAATTTTTTCCGCCGACTTAGTACTTCAAATAAATCATATAAAGACACTTCTTCTTCCATAGAACTCCTCCATCTTTTATCTTGTAACTTCAAACCACAAACCTATCTTTTAAAATTATAACAATTATAAATCAATGATTATATTGAAGAGTAAAAAACTAACTTTCCTCTATATCTTAATTTAACCAAATTGCTTCTTTCAAAACATCGACTATTATATCAATTTCATTATTTGATAGCGAGTTATAAAAAGGCAAAGCAATGCATTGATTGGAAATTCTTTCAGTAACAGGATAATCACCTAATTTATAGCCGTATTGTTTTATATAAAATGGTTG
>JAAYUT010000119.1 GCA_012517485.1 Candidatus Atribacter fermentans | reverse complement strand
TTCTTCACCAATTAATCTGGAAACTCATAAAGGTGATTTGAGCATGAAAAGGGATTATTATGAGGTTTTGGGAGTGAGTCGTAACGCTTCCTTAGAAGAAATAAAGAAATCCTATCGAAAACTGGCAAGACAATACCATCCAGATGCCAACCCTGGAAATAAAGATACTGTGGAAAAATTTAAAGAAATCAATGAAGCTTACCAAGTTCTTTCTGATGCTGAAAAGCGTGCGACTTATGATCGTTTTGGTCATGCCGCTTTTGATTCACGTGCTCAAGCCGGATATGGTGGAGGTGGTTTTGGACAAGATTTTGATCCGTTTGGAGATTTTGGCAGTTTTGGCGATATTTTCGATATGTTCTTTGGAAGCTCTACTGGGTCACGTCGAAGAGATACAGCATCACGACCAACTAAAGGAGCAAATGTCAATATTGATGTAACACTTGAATTTGAAGAGGCTGCTTTTGGAATCGAGAAAGAGATCGAATATACCAGAGTAGAAATTTGTAAAGAATGTCAGGGAATTGGTGGGAAAAAGAAAGTCACCTGTCCTCATTGTCGGGGTACAGGAGAAATTAAGCATACTCAAACATCAATTTTTGGTTCAATTGTGACGTCACGTCTTTGCAATTTTTGTTATGGGAAAGGTTATGTGGCTGAAGATACCTGTCAGAAATGTCATGGTTCAGGGAAGGTGAAAGCTACTCGAAAATTAAAACTAAAATTTCCTGCTGGGGTTGATAGTGGTTATCGGCTTCGAGTATCTGGAGAAGGAGAAGTCGGAGAAAATAATGGTCCCGCAGGTGATTTGTATGTTTCAATAACCGTAAAACCACATAAAATTTTAGAAAGAAAAGGCAAAAACCTTTTTTTTGATGCAGAGGTGACTTATACTCAGCTGGTTTTAGGCGATGAAATTGAAGTTCCTACTTTATTAGGTATTGAGAAAATTAAAATTTCCCCAGGAACAGACGCACATACCGTTTTAAAATTAAAAGGGAAAGGATTAATTGATCCAAGTAATGGATCAAAAGGCGACCAATTTATCCAACTCAAGCTTCATATTCCAAAACGATTAACTGGTGAACATAAGAAACTGATAGAGCAATTAGCCGTACTCGAAGGTCAAGAGAAAAATAAAAAATCTAGTGGAATATTTGAACGAATAAAAGAAGCTTTCACCAGCGCTGAAGGTTAGAACGATTAGGATGAGCCGATTTTATTACCATCCGGAATTAAACCATTCAACCACCCTCGCTCTTAGTCGAGAAGAAAGTCTTCACCTTAAAGTGAATCGAATTCAGCCTGATAACGAGATTCTATTATCAGATGGAAATGGGAATTTATACTCAGGGATTTTTAAAGGATTTATTTCACAAATTGCCCACGTTGAAGTCATCGGAAGAATAAAAAAAGAAGTGAATGCTTATCAACTTTTTGTATGGCAGCCTCTTCTAAAAAATTGGTCACGTTTAGATTGGCTCATAGAAAAGTTGGTTGAAATTGGTGTTACAGATATTGGAATTTTTTATAGTGAGCGATGCACTCATGATCATATTTCTATAACAAAAGTAAATCGTTTGAGAAAGATTATAATTGAAGCATCAAAACAGTCCGGAAGAATTGTTTTTCCAACTCTTAAACTGGCGGAAAACTGGTATGATTTTCTTGCTCAATGTCGAGGCACTCATCTGAATACCATTATTGGAGATTTTGGTTCTTCAGAATCAATTACGGATTATTTAAAAAATCTAAATTTATCTTCTTTGCAGATCGTTGTTGGACCGGAAGGTGATTTTAATGACGATGAGAAAGAACAGTTGCAGTCTCTTCCTCATGCGCGTTTTTTAAAATTTTCAAACCAAATTTTGCGAAGCGAAACTGCCACTTTATATGCAAGTATTGTATGTATAACCAGCTTGGAGTCAAAACATGAAAATTGCCATTAAAACGCTTGGATGTAAAGTGAATCAATCAGAAAGCGATATTCTTGCTGCTATCCTAAAAAGTCAAAATATATCCTTAGTTGATTTTGAGGATCAAGCTGACTGGTATATTATTAATAGCTGTGCAGTAACGAAGATGTCAGAAAAAAAAACTCGTCAATGGATCAGCCGAGCTTTGAGGAAAAACCAAGCATCACAGGTTATTCTTATCGGATGTTACAGCACTTTGTATGCTCGCCAATCCCCACCCTCACCACCGCGTCTTCATGTGGTTGATTCTCCAGAGAAAATCAAGAGGGTATTGAAAATAATCAATATATCTGCGAATAATTCATTCTCTTCCGAAATTATACCCGAAACCAAACGAGCTCGAATTTGGTTAAAAATTGAAGATGGATGTGATCACTTTTGCAATTATTGCATTGTGCCCCATTTACGTGGTGCGGTTCGTAGTAAAGAACCGGAAAAGATTATTGATCAAGCAATTCATTTAGAAAAAAGAGGAATTCAAGAAATTGTTTTATGTGGTATAAATTTAGGAAGGTTTGGTATTGATAGTGGTCATACTAACCTTATCACTTTATTGGAAAAATTAATAAAATCAACTGAAAATGTTCGATATCGTTTAAGCTCGATTGAGCCATTTCTCATTGATAATGAATTTTTAGATCGATATTTTACTTTGGTTCCCCGAGCATGCCCTCATTTTCATATTCCTCTTCAAAGTGGGAGTGATGAAATATTATTAAAGATGGGAAGGGGCTATACCACTCAATATTATAGAAAATTGATAGAGTTCATTCGGAAGTATGATGATAAAGTCGCAATTAGTACCGATATTATTGTTGGATTTCCAGGAGAATCGGAAAAACTATTTAACGAAACAACTGAGTTTTGTCAGGAAATTGGTTTTTCTCGTGCTCATATTTTTGTTTTTTCTCCACGTCCTTTTACTCCTGCTTTCCAGTGGGAAAAAAGTGAAGGAGTACCTTTTCAAACCAAAAAGAACAGGGAAGCACAATTAGTAAAAATTATTCTCAATAGTCAACTCAAATATTATCGGTCTTTTATTGGAAAAACCTTATCAGTATTGATTGAGACAACCACTGAAAACCCGAAG
>JAAYUT010000118.1 GCA_012517485.1 Candidatus Atribacter fermentans | reverse complement strand
CGTGAGGATCTCATCTTTTCATTATTGAAAAAAGTATGAAATGAGATTGCCACGACGCAGAGGGCGCTCCTCGCAATGACGGATTGAGATAGAATTTTCATACTCAACTGGTGCCACAAAAGTGGCATGAGGGTCTATCCTAAAAAGGTTGAACTCTATATACTGAAAGCTTTAGATGGGTATTTTCCTCATGGCTTGATTATGAATCAATAACGTGGATGTCAGATTCGACAAATGAAATAATGAACTCAATACAAGCAAAATGAGGTTTAACTTTGTTAACCTTTTAATTGTTTATTGAAACATATTGAAAATAGAATGTTAAATAGGGTAGAATAATTTCGAGGGTGAAAAATAATACTTGAAGGGAGGGCAAGTTAATAAAAAATATTGAAGAAGGGGAATAGAAAAGGATATTTCATAAACCATAAAGGAGGTCAAAGTATGAAAAAATATTTCGTTCTTGTGCTTGTTTTGTCTTTAGTTTTAACCTTGGTTGGTACAGCCTTTGCCCAGGGGAAGCATTTTGAAGGAATACGGATTCGTTTTTTCCCGGGTGGGTCAGAAGGAGATCCTTTTGCTTCGGTAGTATATCGAGGCGCCAAAGCTGCTGAAGAAGATTTAGGATGTACTGTTGAGTACGTATTTTCTCAATGGCAGCCAGACCGAATGGTAGCTCAATTTAAAGATGCAATTGCTGCCAGACCCGACGGAATAGCCGTTATGGGACATCCTGGTGATGATGCTCTTGATCCACTTATAGATGAAGCTATCGCCGCTGGTATTATAGTGACTTCACAAAATACTGCTTTGCCAAAAGCAGAGGGGAAATATAAAGATAGAGGTTTTGGATATGTTGGACAGGAGCTTTATGCTTCTGGTTACTCCTTAGGCCAAAAAGCCATTGAAAAGTTTGGTCTTAAAGAAGGGGATCGGGCTATGGTTTGGGGATTGCTATCCCAAGAAACTCGTGGTCTGAGGACCAAGGGTGTAATTGATGCATTTGAAGAAGCCAAATTAGTTGTTGACTATATCGAAATATCACCCGAAGTGAATGCTGAGTCAGCTTTAGGTACTCCAATAGTGAGTGGATATCTCTCTTCCCACCCAGATTGCAAAATAATCTGTACCGACCATGGAGCACTTACTTCTACTTTAGAAACCTATTTGAAGAGCGCAGGGAAAGGTCCGGATGATGTTATCGGTATTGGATTTGACCTAACAGCAGCTACCGTTGAAGCTATTCGAAATGGATATTGTGACTTGATTCTTGATCAACAACCATATCTCCAGGGATACCTTCCAATTCTCCAGATTTGCTTAACGAAAAAATATGGTTTTTCTGGACTTCATATCGATACCGGTTCTGGATTTATCGATGCTGATAATGTTGAAGCAGTTGCAAAATTAGCTGAAGAAGGGATTCGATAATAAGTGAACTCTCAAAACCCTTTGGTCAAATTATGTAATATAAAAAAATCATTTGGCCATGTTGAAGTTTTAAAAGGGATCAATTTGGAGATCGGCACCAATGAAGTAGTAGGGTTATTAGGTGATAATGGTGCTGGGAAATCCACCCTCATTAAGATTATCACCGGAGTCCATCGACCGGACTCCGGTGATATCTTTTGGAAAGGTGAAAAACTGGTTAATTATAATGTAGCCAAGGCACGAGATATTGGTATTGAAACTGTTTTCCAGGAACGTGCTTTGAGTGAAGAACATACCCTCTGGAGAAATATATTTATGGGTCGAGAAATAACTTCTCGTTGGGGGTTTATTGATATAAAAAAAGAGAAAAAGGAAACCCAGAAAATTATGAGAGAGTATATGGGTTTTACTTCCTCAGCATTGACAACAGAAGCAACGGTTGGAACCATGTCAGGTGGTGAAAAGCAGGGCGTAGCTATTGCTCGGGCTCTTCATTTCGAAGCCGATTTGATTATACTTGATGAACCAACAACCGGGCTTTCCTTATCTGAAACTCAGAAAGTCCTTGGTTTTGTTGAAGATATTAAAAAAAGAGGAAAATCCTGTATTTTTATTACTCACAATATATACCATGTTTATCCAGTTGCTGATCGGATCGTTGTTCTTGACCGCGGAAATGTTGTTGGTCAATTTCAAAAAGAAGAGGTGACCTTAGAGGAGTTAGTAAATCGGCTTTATTTAGTTGCTCGAACCGGAAAGTTAAATGAAAATCCTCCGGTAATTTGTGATCAACCACAAGATGAGTTGAAGTCTCAAATGCCATAATTTTAAAACTGAATTCAAATATTGCGAAGTGATAGTCAATATGAAGGAATGATTTTTCGATAAGAACTGGATATTATTCAAAATCACTTCACTTTTTGAAATTAAAAATACATCTATTGATTATCCATTTTAATCGAAGCATTTCAATGGGAGAAGAAACCAGCACAATTATCAGGAGTTGCATTGGGGATCTAACAAGTAAGCTTATAACAAATTTTAAGATTGATTCAGAATTTGAATTGAGAAGTTAAAATTGAAAGACATTGTGGAGGAAAACCCATGAGTTCGGTATTCCTTAGAGAAAACAAATCCCAAATTAGTGTCATTGCAGTTTTATTTGGGATTTTTATCCTTTTTACTATTGGGAGCCCTCAAACTTTTTTATCTTATAATATTTATTATTCTTTTATGTCCACTATTCCTTTCT
>JAAYUT010000117.1 GCA_012517485.1 Candidatus Atribacter fermentans | reverse complement strand
TCGGTTCCACAATGTATGGTGGGATAGACGACTCCTTTCCCAATTCTTTTACAGGTTTCCATTGCACAAAAGGTTGCATTTATTGGATCCATACCCACTGGGAGATGAGGACCGTGGTATTCTAATGGGGCAACTGGGACGAAAATTAATGGGCATCTTTCTCTTTCTTGTATTAATTGTCCTGGCCTGAGGAGTTCAAATCGGAACTCCCGATCATTCTTGTTCATTGATGTTTCCTCCAATCTATGAATTAAAATAATCCTTTTTATGGTAAAACACAGAACAAATCATGTTACATTTACTTATGAGCAATCTATGATTTCGAAATTTAGGTTTTTAATCCGGTCAAAGCTACCCCTTCCATGAAATTTCTGGATAAGAAAATAAATAAAATTAAAGTTGGCAAACAAGCGAGCACACTGATTGCCAGTTGTTCCGGATATGGCGTGAAATAAACCCCGCTAAAGAGCGATATCCCTTGAGGAAGAGTCCTCATGTCTGGCTTTGACATAACAATTAATGGCCAGAGTAAAAGGTTCCAGACCCACTGTCCATGGAGAATAGCTAAAGAGAGAACAGCCGTTTTAGCTAAGGGCATTGATACTCGCCAAAATATCTGCCACTCAGTGGCTCCATCAATTCTTGCCGCTTCAATGATTTCGTCGGGAACTGAATAAAAAAACTGCCTCATTAGAAATACACCAAAAGCAGTCAGACCACCGGGGATTATCAATGCCAAGTAATTATCTTGTAAACTGATTCTGGTTATTAAAAGGAACAATGGTATCACAATTGCTTCAAAAGGAATCATTAGTGTTGACATAACCACTAAAAAAAGGAGCTTATTCTTTTTAAATTTATATTTCGCAAAACCATATCCCGCTGTTGCCGATAAAAACAAACATAATATGACGGCAAAGACCAGAACAATAAAACTATTGAAAAAATATCTTGGAAAGTTATAACCAGCATAATTTAAAGCATTGGGATAACTTTGGAAATTCCAGGTTGGGGGAAGTATTTTAATAGGAATCGATAGAACATCGGCATTGAGCTTAAAGGAGGATAAAACCATCCAAATAAAAGGAATGAGATAAATAATTCCGACAATAAACAAAGTCAAGTTTAACGCAATAGCTGCTATTCTCAATTTCCCTTTGTTGCTAATTTGCACCCAAATCACTTCCTCTACTCAGCTATTGATGATTAGACCTCGGTTTGTGAACTAAAGATTCTCAATTGAATGATTGAAAAGATAAACAAAGTGAAGAAAAACATGACTGAAATAGCCGCTGAATAACCAAACTTAGTATACTCAAAGGCTTCTTTGTAAACTAAAAGTGTTAGTACCTCAGTTGAGCGGCTTGGCCCACCACCGGTCATGACATATTGCAAAGCAAAAGTACCAAAAGAAAATATGGCGCACGATACAAACACCAAAATTAAGGTATTTTTTAAAAGTGGTAAAGTAATGTGAATGAGGCGTCTCCAAAAACCGGCTCCATCTATTTTAGCAGCTTCATGGTAAACATCGGGAATATTTAATAATCCGGCGATAAACATGACCATATAATACCCTGTATATTTCCAGACATTCACCAAAACCATGGTATAGGGGGCAACCTTCGTTGAGGTTAGCCAAGGAATGTTCCACCCAAAAATATTCAGGAAAATGACCGACAACAATCCGGTACTCTGGAACATAAATTTCCAAACCACAGCGATTGCTACCATGGGTAAGACAACTGGAAGAAAAATCATTGATTGATATAATTGTTTGAACCAACACAACTTGCTGGTGAATGCCAATGAAAGCCAAAAGGATATGAACATGAGAAGCAAAACACTGAGGAAAGTAAATTGGAGGGTGACTGAATAGGAGCTCCAAAATCTCTTGGATGAAAATAATTTAATAAAGTTATTTAACCCAATATAGAGCGGTGAACCGGTAAAATTCCACTCGTAGAGAGAGAGGCGAAAGGCATCTAACATAGGATAAATAAGGAATATTGAGAAAAGGAGAAGGGTTGGAAGAATGAAAATATACCCTTGTTTTTGCAATCGATCATAGTAATTAGCTTTTTGTATTCCGTAACTTTTCTTTTTCATATGGCTTCCATGCCCTCCCCTTTTATTGGAATCGCTTTTTTTATAAAACCTCAGTTAAATTGGTTATTCAAGAATATCGGTTAATTCTTCTTTTAAAATTTGAAGTGATTCTTCGTTGGACATGCCTCCAAAGACAACCCGACGGATGGCTTCTCCAACGGCATCTTGAGTTTCGCTGAATTTTGGAGAAGCAAGCAGAGCGGCACCATTTCGTCTCTCGGCATCGAATACGTCATTATTTAATATGTATTTATCTGCGAGAGCTGGATCTAAAGATTTACGAGGCTGAAAATAGCCATGTTCTATGAAAGCTTCAGGTTGGCTGGCAAGATGGTCTAACCATTTCCAAGCCCATTCTTTGTTTTTGCACTGCTCTGCAACGAATACACAATAGCCATAAACAGGCCCACCAATATCTTTTCCGCCTTCAAAACGTGGATACGGTATCGGTGCTACGTCTTCTCGAGCGACCGAATAACTGTCGAGAACACCCCAATACCAGCTTCCACCAGTAAGGAAGGTACTGCAAAGACCATTTCCAAACCCTTCTCTCTCATCGTCAAAGAGACCGGGATTGAAAATTCCGTCTTTCGTAGCAAAATTGGTAAAGGTTGTTAAAGCCTCTAAGGCTTCCGGGGTGTCTAAGCTGTCCAATAACCCTTGTTCAGTTGGCCAATCTAAGCCTTTTTGCTCCATAAAACTATGAAGAACTAAGAATGGAAAAACTGAAGCTTTCAGGTTGATGGCAAAACCGTTTCTCACAATAACATCGTTTTGACGAATGGTCATTTTCTTGCAAACATCGACAAACTCGTTCCAGGTTTTGGGTAAATTGGCAACTGGATCTAAGCCAGCTTCCTTCATGTGACCAGTATTGATCCATGCCACATAGCTGCTCATTTCAAAGGGAATCCCATAATATTTCCCGTTGTAGTACCCTCCAGTTTTTTGTAATGAACCTTCTTGCCACATGTCAAGGACTTCTTCTATGGTCTCTTTACCAAATGCCGACGGCATTATTTCAGAACATATCCCATTAGCCATAAACCAAGCCGATTGCATGTTGGGCATGGCAAAGGTATCCATTCCTCCTCCACCAAGAGCTGCAGTTCTGACTTTGGTAGGCATATCTGGGTCAGCTATAAAAATGATTTCAACGTTGACATTGGGGTATTTTTCCATAAAGGTTTTGGCTGCACGGGCATTAATTTCATCATAAGGAGGTTGAGTCCAGTGAAAATGAACAAGATTAATCTTTTCTTCTTGAGCCCACACCATCGAAACCGACGTCAACAAAACCAAAACGATAAAAATGACCAGAAGTTTTTTCATTTCAAATTGCCCTCCTTCATTTTAATTTTTTTTTCTTGGTTTCTCATTCCTTATAGAACTATTTTAAAAAACCTTAAACCTCCCTTCTCTCTTATAAATTTGGAAAAAGATAAAAATTCCGTGATTTGGTTTATTCATTCTCGCCTCATATCACCAAAAGAAAGACTATCCTTTCATAATGAGCTCAAGAACATACATCTCCAGCGCTTCGTAGTTTCTTTCTTCTTGGCATTTCTTTTGGAATGAATAATCAAATTGATTCACTTTGTCTTCCAGTAACTTTGCGATTTTAAGGCTATTATAGAGGTGACGGTAACAATCATCAATTTTCTGAGTTCTCATCGCTTTTACATCAAGACCAACATACTCACCATTTCTCCCATAATCGTTTTCAACTAAGATTTTTATTTGATTAAAGGCTTGTCTTAAGTTTTCTACACCAAAAGTTTTGTCTTGATCATACTTACAGCCGTTTTGATCGTTGAGATGAACGCTCCAAAGCTTTTTGTTCGCAAGCCCAAAGGCAATCTCATTAGCTGGATCGAGACCGGCTAAGATGGCATGAGCACTTTCTAAAAGCGCGCCAACTCGATCGGGATCGACCGTTTTATAGGATAAAGCAATGGCATGACCAATTGTAGGGCAAAAACTCCTATCTATCGGTTCATTTGGCTTGGTTTCTATTAGCACTCGAATATTTTTATCATATTTGAGCATCTCATTTATGGCTTCAACAATTCGATTCAGTGAAAGAACAGGATCTTTGCTTTCATAACAAAGGGTACCTTCTCGAGCAAGCCAAAGGACGAGTTTGTTACATCCTAATTCATGAGCAATATCTATCGATCTTAAAGCTCTCCAAAGAGCAAATTCTCGGTCTTGAGAGTCGTTCGAAGTAAAACCTCCATCAATTGTTCTGGAGTCCATCCACAGTCGGGGTGCAACAAATTCAGCAGCCAACCCGTTATCATCTAATTCTTTTCTGATTTCTTTAGCTTTTTGCTTAATAGCTGCTTCGGAAAGGTCATTCATATTTGGTACGACATCATCATCGTGAAATTGAACTGCGTCGAAGCCAATTTCTTTGAATTTTTTAATCTTTTCAGATAACGGGATACTTTCTCTAACTGAGGGACCAAAAGCATCTGCACCCTCATGGACGTTCCAGGGGCCGACTGAAAATTTAAATTTTGACATGGTAATATCTCCTTTCGTTCTTCATTTTATCATGATATTGTCAATTTTTTTTAGAAGGGAAAAATATTTCTCATCATTAATATTTGATTTTAGCGATATCAAAAACATTTCGTCAAATTTTCTATAGAAAAATTGACTTTAAAAAATAAATTGGGATAAAATGAAGTTGAGAATTTGGTTATTTATTTTAAAGAACTTCTTTAAAAATAAAAAGCATACG
The DNA here is from genome assembly GCA_012517485.1 of Candidatus Atribacter fermentans. Lineage (GTDB taxonomy): Bacteria > Atribacterota > Atribacteria > Atribacterales > Atribacteraceae > Atribacter > Atribacter fermentans. Next base: position 1,918 of record JAAYUT010000117.1, on the reverse strand, counting down.
AAGAAGAAAGGAGGTATTTTTTATAATTCCTATAATAAACTGTTTGAGGATGGAGGTGGTTGGTAGAAGGTAACCAGCATCAATTTCCAAATGGTATTATCGTTTTAGCTAAGTTAGAAGATTTAAATTCGTTACTAAAAATTTTTTGGGGAGGATAAAAATGAAAAAATTTAGATTTTTATTCATGTTAGCAACAGTCGCATTATTAACCTTTTTACTTATTGTTAATGCAGAAGCAGATGATACCGATTTTGAAATTGTTATGGTTGTTAAACTTGAAGGAGTTGCCTGGTTTGATAACATGAGATTAGGTGTAGAAGAATTTGCCAAGGAAACTGGGGTTAACGCTTATCAAATTGGTGCTGCCACTGCTGACCCAGCCTCACAGATTGCCCTCATTGAAGACTTGATTGCTAAAAAAGTAGACGCCATCATTGTTGTGCCGAATGATCCAGTTGCGTTAGAACCAGTATTCAAAAAAGCCAATGAAGCTGGCATTCTTACATTTACCCACGAAGCATCTAATCAAAAACAAGTTACTTTCGATATCGAAGCCTTCGATAATGAAGCTTATGGAAGACATATGATGGATGTTATGGCAAAAGATCTGAATTTTGAAGGTGAATATGCCTGCTTTGTCGGTCACCTTACATCAACAACTCATAATGAATGGGTTGATGCAGAAATTGCTCAACAAAAAGAAAAATATCCGAATATGAAATTGGTTACTGATCGAATTGAGGAACAAGAAAATCAACAAATTGCCTATGAAAAAACTTTGGAGTTATTAAGAACCTACCCAAATCTTAAGGGTATTATGGGAAGTGCTATGAGTACTGTTCCTGGAGCAGCTTTAGCCATCGAAGAAAAAGGTCTTATTGGCAAGGTTGGAGCTTATGGTACCTGCCTCCCCTCGGTCGCTTATGACTATCTGAAAAATGGAGCAGCGAAGTCAATCCATTTCTGGATTCCTGCCGATGCTGGTTATGTCTCCTGTAAAGTAGCCTGGGAAGTTCTCAAAGGGAATGAAATCAAAGAAGGAATGAATTTAGGAAAACCTGGTTATGAAAATATCACTATTCGAAAAAATCAATATGGTTTCCCAGTCATTTACGGCCAGGCTTGGCATGACGTCACTGCCGAAAACGTTGACGATTACGACTTATAATAAAAAAATTTATGATATCAGTTTGTGCTTTTTTTCTTGAATCTTTAAAAAACAAATGAAATGATAGTTTAAAAAAAGACACGATAAAATAAGTGAGTTGGGCGATATGAGTTATTTCCCCAGCTCACTTATTTTAGAAGGGATACCATGGCTGAAGAGTTTTTAAAAATTCAAAATATTAGTAAGTTGTATGCTGGAGTGCAAGCTTTAGATAATGTCAGCATGTCGATTGGCCAAGGTGAAATACATTGCTTGGTCGGTGAAAATGGTTCTGGTAAATCAACTCTCATCAAGATTATAGCTGGAGTAGTTAAACCAGATGGTGGTGAAATTATTATCCATGGGAAAAGTTATAAAAACCTGAGACCAATAGATTCAATTAATGAAGGGATTCAAGTCATATATCAGGATTTATCTTTATTCCCCAACCTTTCGGTTGCCGAAAACATTTCTCTCAATCAGTTAGTTGAAGAGAAAAAGAAAATTATTAATTGGAAAGAAGTTAGGGATATTGCTTCGAGTGTTTTACTGACCATAAAAAAAGAGCTCGATCTGAATGAAAAGGTGGAAAATATTTCTATTGCCAATAAGCAACTAGTTGCCATCTGCCGTGCCCTGATTCGAGATGCCAAGCTCATCATCATGGACGAACCCACAACGGCTATTACCAAAAAAGAAATTGACAAACTTCTATCAGTCATTGTTGATTTGAAAGAAAGAGGAATTTCTACCTTATTTGTAAGTCATAAG
>JAAYUT010000013.1 GCA_012517485.1 Candidatus Atribacter fermentans | reverse complement strand
TAACCCGGGCAGAGAATTTCTTTAAAACCTTTACACCAACAGCCAATCTCTCCAAAGCACTAAAACTCAACTTACTGCCTATGCAACTACTCTCGACAATTATAATCAAGGGCTTATTTGGCCTAGGACACTGCATAATTCCGTAAATCTCTAATTAACTAACATTTAAAAAAAGTGGGTTAAGTTTCTTCCCCACCTTTTTTAAATTATTTGGTGTCTGGCATTTAAGTTAGAAACTTGAAGCACCCTTTGTTTCTCATTGAATTCAATGAGCTGTTGAGAAAACTTTAAGCCAATATTAATAAAAGGAGCTTTGGTTTTTTGCTGAAGAGCTTGAAGAATCGAGCTTTTCCCCCTACCAGAAGGAGCCACCAAAAGAATGAGCCGATAATAAAGATGGGTAACTTGATCGATTCTTTGCAGCAAGTCATCTATAATCTTTTCATACAACCTTTTCTCTCCTCCTTAAAAAATTGTAAATTTCTTCTTTAAATGCAAAAGCCATGTCAAAATTACAATTCTTATATTTATTCTCAAATAACAGTTTCTTCTTTTTTATTCAATATTCGCTGCTTCGTAGGCTTCTTTAATAATTTCTTTAAGAATTTCTTTGTTTTTTTCAATTTCACCAGGTTTTAATCGAATTCGATAGTAACCCCAACGATTATCATAACCCATGTAATCAAGACCTGCATTTTCCAATCTTTCTTGGGTTTCATCTGACTTCTTCAATCGAACTTTGAATCGAATAAAATCTTTTTTTGGTTTCACTATAAAGAAATTACATGGTTGTCCATTTCTTGCCAATCCAATATAGAATTTATTGTATTTTAGTTCTAAAGAGGGATTAAATTCTTTAGCTATTTCAAGTAAGTTATCAACCATAGTTATGGTTTTTTCGTTCCAAGGTTTTCCCAATAAGACCTATCGACAATGTCTCTCGTATCTTCATCTTCATCCACCAAACCAAAGGACATTTGATCCAAAACCTTGGTAAACACCAAACCTATTTGTTTTCCCACCATTAAGGCATTCATTTGAATTGCAACCAAAGGAATCATACCATTCAATAAACCAATAATATTCAAGAATCGGCTGGTTATATCTTCTGCGATAATCACTGCAGTATGCTCATACTGTGGGTAACGTTTCCTTTCAATATCCCAATATTCAATAGTCCGAATAATATGGCTTTCGTTGGTACTGCCTAATTGTATCTCAACTTCATATCGGTTAGTTAATTCTGAATCTTGTAACAAAAGATCTAATCTCCCAGCATGTGGTTGGGTTCTTTCTCTATCTTTTAAAATAACATCACCTAATCCAAGAATCTTTGGATCTTCGGCAATCCGATCTTGGACCCATTTTTCATTTAATTCAGGATGATTTTTTATTGATATTTTTTCAAATTTTGTATATTCCACTGATTATTCTCCTTAATTTTCATAATAAAATTATTTTTAATCAATATCTTTAACGTCCTTTCCCCCAATTTTCTCATAGTTTTTCAAAGTTTTATTCAAATGCTGGTTTAGAGGTCCAATACTTCAAAAGAGAAAAAACAAGACTAGGTCTTGATCCTTGAATTTTGAGAAATTGACGGAATTGAGAAATCTTGGTATCTCAGCTTGGCAAATTTCTCAAAACATTAGCTTTCTTAACTGATTCAAACTATTGAAAATTGGAGCGTTCTATCCCTCCTTC
>JAAYUT010000116.1 GCA_012517485.1 Candidatus Atribacter fermentans | reverse complement strand
TGGTTTAGTTATAGTATTTTCAGTTTTATCAAGCATGTATTTAGAAAAACAAAAATGGGCTCAAAAGTAAAATATTTTTTTAAAAAAGCTTAGACAAGTACTTTTTTATAGATATTTTTGATAAAATAGTTGCAATCCTTGATAGGTAATAATTTTTTTGATCAACTTCGAAGATAATACGATAGGGAGAAGGCCTTAAGGGTCTTCTTTTTTTTGGATACTATTCTCATTTTGAGGAGTAAAAATCGGGAAAGAACGATATTTTTGTTTGTATAATGGGAATTTTATTAAGTATTGGTTGTTTTTTATGCTATTGTTGGAAAGGTGTGGAGGTGTTATAGTGCACTGGTTATGGAATGATCTCTGGCTAAGGCCGGGAGTTGCGATTTTTATTCTCTATCTTTTTGTTTACTGGGCTTATCAAATTTTTATTGCAGTGCGTGGTGTTTGGAATCCACCACCGCTCCCTCCTGCAAAAAGCTTCCGTCGTTTTGCTATTCTCATTCCAGCTCACAATGAGGAAAAGGTTATTGGGAACCTGTTAGAAAGTTTAATGAAACAAAATTATCCCAAATATTATTTTGATATATATGTTTCCTGTGATAATTGCCATGATAGAACTGCCGAGGTTTCGAAAAGTTATAATGTAAATGTGTTGGAAAAACACGATATTTCTCACAATGGTAAAACCGGTAACGTACAATGGGCTTTAAGGGAAATTCCTTTGGAAAAGTATGACGCAATAGCAATGTTTGATGCTGATAACCTCGCTGATAAAAATTTCTTAACGAAGATGAACGATTACTTGGAAAGTCATCCTGAGGCCCTCGCCGTTCAAGGATATCTTGATACTAAAAATCCCGATGATACCTGGATTAGTCGGTCATATGCTTTAAGTTATTGGTATACCAATCGATTTTGGCAATTAGCTCGCTCCAATTGGGGACTTTCAGCAGCTTTAGGTGGTACTGGGCTGGTTGTTACTGTCAATTGTTTAAAAACCATGGGATGGGATTTAAAAAGTCTCACTGAAGATCTTGAGTTTTCTACTCGAATTATTTTAAGTGGAAGCCGTGTTCATTGGAATAACGAAGCCATCATATTTGATGAAAAGCCTCTTACTTTTTGGGCATCTCGTCGTCAGCGAACTCGCTGGATGCAAGGCCATTACTGGGTCCTCATGAAATACGGTCCTCGTTTATTACTACAATGGTTAAAAACTTGGAAAATTCAGTATTTAGATTGGCTATTTTATCTCCTTTCAGCAGTAACCACGGTGGTTGGATTCGCCATTCTTGCTGTTCGCATTGCAATTGGATCATCTTGGAACTTTGGGATATCTATTTGGCCTCTCTGGTTGGCATCAGGTCTCATCCAATGTGCCTTTAATGTAATTATGGGTCCTTCCTTTTATTGGGGTAAACTTACTTTACGCTACATTCCAGATATTTTAAGCTATTTTCTTTATGGATTAACCTGGCCACCTATTATGTTTTATGCGGCTTTTTTAAGTCGAAACCAAAACCAATGGGTGAAGACCGATCATACCAGGAATATCAATGTTTCTGATGTTCGTGTGAAAGAGAAAGCATTAAATATTATGTAACAAATAATGAAATACCATTTTTACAATTGAGGAATGGCTTTTTCTCGAGCTAAGTAAGCAGCCCCGAGAGCGGCGGTAATGAGTGGATCAGGAGGAATAAGCGGAGAGAAAGAAAGCTCTTCCTTTAAGATGGTTATAATTCCTTGATTTTTAGCTACACCTCCAGTAAAAACCAGTGGTTGAGTGATGACCATTTTTCCAGCAAGAGTTAAAACTCTTTTAACCACTGATTGGCAGACGGCACGAGCCAGATCTTCTTTCTTTTTTCCCTGAGCAATTAAACTGACTAACTCTGATTCTGCAAAAATTGCACAGGTATGTGACAATTCGATGAATTCTTTTGATTGGTTGACCAAGGTTCCGTAATCTTCTAATTGAATATTTAAAACCTGGGCCATTAATTCTAAAAAGCGGCCAGTTCCTGCCGCACATTTATCGTTCATCATAAAATCGATCACTCGACCGTTTTTATTGAGGAGGATTATTTTGCTATCCTGTCCACCAATATCAAGAACCATCCTCGCTTTAGGAATGAATGCTTGAACTCCCAGAGCCTGACAAGTGATTTCACTGATTTGCTCATCAGATTCTACCTGATAACGACCATAACCAGTAGCAATGAAATATTGGACATCGGATCGAGAAAGATGCGCCTTTCCTAAAGCAAGACCAAGAGCTTCTTCTCCAATTTTTTTGGGATTCACTCCACTTGGTATAAGAACACTTGCAATAATTTCCTTTTCATTAACAATGACTGCGCAAGTAGATTGAGAGCCAATA
>JAAYUT010000115.1 GCA_012517485.1 Candidatus Atribacter fermentans | reverse complement strand
TGAACTATTTAGAAGATTTTTCTAAGAAAAAGACTAAATAGAATATCGTATCTTATTGAACTCTTTTTCCTTAGGAAACATCTTTTAAAAGTGAAGGTTTTTTTGTATAGTATTTTGGATGACAAATGCCTGTCATAAAGTCTTTTCTTTTTTGTAAATACTGTGAACGGCGAACAGTGAACCGTCACTCTTGATCTCGCCTTCTTTAGTTTTTTCCTCTCCCCTGATGGGAGAGGTGTAGGAGAGGGGGAGGTATTTTCAACATCATTTGTTATGAAAGCAGCATGATCGTCTATTCTGTAAATATTATCAAGTGAATCCCTTCTTTAATGGAGGGAATAATATAACGATTCCCCTCCTTGGAGGGGTGGCACGGAGTGACGGGGAGGGTGCCTTTCATCCGTCATCCCGTGGCTTCGTATTCTGAAGCCATGAGGATCTCATCTTTTAAAAATTACGGATTTGGAAAAAATGAGATTCTCACGTCACCCGATAAGAAAAATCGGGTTCCTCAGAATGACAGATTGGTTGGATGAGATTGCCACGTCGCTGCGCTCCTTGCAATGACGGTCTTATAATATATTTAAGTTTTTTAATCGATGTTTGTTTCGTTTTTTATAAAAATGAGGTTGATAATTAAAAATGAAAATACCTATCAGCAAACCCAATCTTGATGATGAAGAAAAAAATGCAGTTCAAGAAGTTCTCAATTCAGGCTTTTTAGCCCAGGGAAAAAGAGTCGCAAAATTTGAAGAAGATTTTGGACGATATATCGGAGTAACTCAAGCAATTGCCACAAGCAATGGGACGGCTGCTTTATTTATTGCTTTGAAGGCTTTGGGTATTTCGCCGAATAATAAAGTCATAACCACACCCTTCACCTTTGTTGCCAGTGCTTCCTCGATCATGCATTGTGGTGCAATTCCAATCTTTTGTGACATTGATCCTCAAACTTTTAATATTGACCCAAACAGTTTGGAAAAAATTTTAAAAAAAGAAAGGGACTCAATCAAGGCAATACTCATTGTCCATCTCTATGGTTTGCCTTGTCCGATGGATGAAATTATGTTGCTGGCTAATCAATACGATATTCCGGTTATTGAAGATTGTGCTCAAGCGCATGGAGCTGAATATCGAGGGAAAAAAGTCGGCTCTTTTGGGAAAGCTTCAGCTTTCAGCTTTTATCCAACCAAGAATATGACTACCGGTGAAGGTGGTATGATTTTAACAAATGATGATGAGTTAGGAAAAAAGTGTCGCATGTTGATTAATCATGGGAGCAATAAAAGATATCATCATGAATTGTTAGGATACAATTTCCGGATGACCGATATTGCTGCAGCTATTGGATGCGTGCAATTAAAAAAATTAGATGAATCCAATCAGAAACGAAGAGAAAACGCTGAATTTTATAATCGAGAATTGTCCTCAATACCGGAAGTCAAAATACCAACAGTACCTGATTATGCGTTACCGGTTTTCCATCAATATACTATAAAATTAAAACAACACCGTGATGACCTGGCGCGTTTTTTTGACCAAAAAGGAATTGGGTACGGAATTTATTATCCCGTTCCACTTCACAAACAGGAGTTTATGTATCAAATAGGAAGAGACGGAAATTATCCCATGGCTGAATTGTGCTCACGAGAGGTTTTTTCAATTCCAGTTCATCCTCTTCTAAAAAAAGAAGAATTGGAATACGTGGTGAATTTAATCAAACATTTTTACCGGGAGGGGTTCAATTGAGTTCGGTGAAAGTTGGAGTGGTTGGAGTTGGTTATCTTGGACAGCATCATGCCCGAATTTATTCTGAAATACCAGATACTACTCTGGTAGGTGTTGTTGATATCAATCAAGAACGAGCAAGGGAAATTGCCAAGCGCTACTCGACAACCCCATATTACGATTATCGGGATTTGTTTGGGAAAATTGATGCAGTTAGCATTGTCGTTCCAACCGTTCTTCACCGTTTAATTGCTGGACATTTTATCGAAGAAGGAATTAATATTCTGATTGAAAAACCGGTGACAACAACTCTGGAAGAAGCGCGAGAATTAATGGAAATGGCTAATAAAAAGAAAGTGATTCTTCAAGTAGGCCACATTGAGCGTTTTAATTCAGCAGTCATGGAACTTTCAAAGATTATTGATCAACCGGTTTTTATTGATTGCTATCGAATGGGACCCTATACCAACCGAAATACCGATGTGGGAGTCGTTCTTGATTTGATGATTCATGATATTGATATTGTAATGAGTATTGTTAAAAGCAAAGTGACCAAAATCAGCGCTTTTGGATATCCAGTTTTCTCCCGCCAAGAAGATATTGCTAATGCTCAGATCCTTTTTGAAAATGGTTGTATTGCCAACCTCACTGCCAGCCGAATCACTCGTAAAAAAATTCGTCGCATGGAAATCACCGAAGTCGAAGCTTTTATTTCTATCGATTATTTGGAACAAGAGCTGGCGGTCTATAAGAAGACAATCACCGCAGTTCCACCAATCCTCATGGAGAAACCTATGATGTTAAAGGGAGAACCGCTTCGGTTTGAATTAGAACACTTCACTCGTTGTGTAAAAAATGGAGAAAGACCATTGGTTGGATTAGAGGAAGGGAAAAATGCACTTGAAGTTGCGCTAAAAATACTCGAAGAAATAAAAAAGAATCAGGGGATTGTGAATGAAAAATACCTATGACGTTATTATAGTCGGAGGAGGGCCAGCGGGAATATTTGCCGCATTGGAGCTTGCCGACAAAGCTGATCTCGAAATTCTAATTATAGATCGGGGTGGAGATATTGAACAGCGAAGATGCCCAGCCAGGGAAAAGAAAAATATCTGTCAGAAATGCCAGCCTTGTTCTTTGCTCTGCGGTTGGGGGGGAGCTGGTGCTTTCAGCGATGGGAAACTCACTTTTTCCCACGATGTTGGTGGACAGTTAACTTCTTATTTAAAATCGAACGATTTAGAGCAGCTTCTTCAATATGTTGATGATATTTATCTTCGTTATGGAGCAACCCCACGAGTTTATGGAGATGACTATGAAAAAGTTGAAGAAATCCGGAAAAAAGCGGAAATGGCTGAACTGATACTTCTCCCAGCTCGCGTGAGACACTTGGGGACTGATAGTTGCCGAGGAATTTTGACTCGCATAAAAAATCATTTGAAAGAGAAGGTAACCATTCTCACTCGCAGTGAAGCGACTGAAATTTTAACCGAAAACCATCAAGCAGTTGGAGTTCAACTAAAAAATGGTGAAGTCATAAAAAGCCAATATTTGATCGTTGCCCCCGGTCGGGTTGGTGCTGATTGGTTGCGAAGAGAAGCATTGAAACTCAAACTCGATTTGGTTAGTAATCCTGTGGATTTAGGGGTTAGGATGGAAGTACCGGCTTCAATTATGGAAGAATACACGAAAATAATGTATGAATTAAAACTTATCTATTATTCTCATACCTTTGATGATCGAGTCAGAACTTTTTGTATGTGTCCACACGGTGAAGTGGTCAGTGAATATAACGATGGGATTATTACTGTCAATGGCCATAGTTATGAAAATCGAAAAACCAACAATACCAACTTTGCTATCTTAGTAAGCACCCATTTTACTGAACCCTTCAAAGAACCCATCGAATACGGCCGTTATGTTGCTCGATTAGCAAATATGCTCAGTGGAGGAGTTATAATACAACGTCTTAAGGATTTGCAAATGGGGAGAAGATCCACTCCAGAACGAATAAACAAATCAGTTTTGAAGCCAACTCTCAACGGAGCGAGCCCTGGAGATTTGAGTTTTGTTCTTCCTTACCGTTTTTTGCAAGATGTATTAGAAATTATTACGGCTATGGACAGGTTTATTCCAGGAATGAGCTCTCCTCATAATCTACTTTATGGAATAGAAGTCAAGTTCTATTCATCACGGGTGAAACTCAATGAATTTTTAGAAAGTGATATCGAGAATCTGTTCATGGCTGGAGATGGAGCAGGAGTAACCCGTGGCTTAATTCAGGCATCCACGTCGGGTGTTATCGTCGCCAGGGAAATTTTACACCGGATTGGAGGTCGTGTTGAGTGAAAAGAAATATCCTTATTACTAATGATGATGGTTATCAAAGTGATGGGATTTTAGCTTTAATTCGGGCTTTTAAGCCAATAGCGAATATAATTTTAGTTGCTCCTCTTGAAGAGCGAAGTTGTTCGAGTCATAGTATTACCTCTCGGCAAACCTTAAAAGTAAAGGATGTTCAGGTCGATGGAGTAGCTGGTTTGGCAGTGGATGGGACACCAGCTGATACAGTCATTTTGGGTCTTAATCTTTTTTCTAAAGCTCCAGTCCATTTTGTGATTTCCGGGATCAACCGAGGGCCGAATCTGGGTTTTGATGTATTTTATTCAGGAACAGTTGGGGCAGCAATGGAAGCGGCGATGTCGGGAATACCCGCTATGGCAGTTTCGCTATCAATACAGGAAAAGTTGAATTATAAAGTTGCTGCCGAAACAGCTTTGAAGGTTTTTCTCCATTTTGAAGAAACCCTTTCTCGACAAAAAAATTTAGTTCTCAATGTAAATATACCCGATGTAGCTGATGCTGGTGAACTGAACGGCTGGAAGATTACCGAGCTTGCCGATCGGTTTTATTTTACAAAAGTTCAAAAAACCACTCAAAATGAAGAATTTCAAGAATATGTTTTTATTGAACAAAAACGTCAGATAGAATTCCAAAGCAGTTCGGATTATTGGTCAGTGGTGAATTCGGAAGTTTCAATTACCCCGCTTCGACCGAATCTAACCGATTGGCTGATAAAAAACGAGCTGATTGAAGTATTGTCGGAGAAAAAGAGTTGAATGAAGTACATTCAAGGAAGATTGGTTTTTAAAGGCCATGTTCAGGGGGTTGGCTTTCGCTATTTTGTCTTAAAGAAAGCCTCTCAGTTTGATGTTACTGGATTTGTTAAAAATTTGTATCCCAATGGAGTGGAAGTGGTAGCTGAGGGAGAAAAAGCCGAAGTTGAGCGATTTTTCCAGGAAATTCGCGTAGGACCTGTGAGCGCATCAATTCGTGATATTGTTGAAGAGTGGTTCCCTTATTCAGGGAATTATGAAACATTTCAGGTTGAATACTGATGGAAATAGATAATGTGAGAACCCTTCAAGAACGGGAAGAGATGGTTCGAAAACAGATACTCTCCCGCAACGTTAAAGATGAAAGAGTAACTCAAGCTCTGCTAAAAATCCCACGACATCTGTTTGTCCCAGAATTTTACCGAAAATATGCATACCATGATACCCCTTTAGTCATTGGAGAAGGTCAAACAATTTCACAACCTTACATTGTAGCTTTTATGTCTGAATTATTAGAGATTCAGCCGACTGATCGAATTTTAGAAATTGGAACCGGTTCCGGATATCAAACTGCTGTATGCGCGGAATTGGCAAGTGAAGTTTATACCATAGAACGTATTGAAGGATTGTCTCAAAAAGCTGAAGCAGTTTTAGAAAGTCTGGGATATCGGAATATTCATTTTTTTGTTGGCGATGGGACGAAGGGAATTCCGGAATATGCCCCTTTTGACAAAATCATCGTAACTGCCTTTGCCACTGAAATATATCAAGTATGGGTTGAGGAATTAAAAGAAGGTGGAATTATTGTTCTCCCTTTAGGAGAGGATTTCCGACAAACTCTGGTTCGGGGAAGAAAACAAAACGGATCATTGAAGATTGAAAAACATGGTTCAGTCGTTTTTGTTCCACTCATTGAGGATACTCCCTAACAAGCCGGCATTCTAATCCTTTATTTCCAAGCATGTACTTTATGACGTGAGAATCCCATTCTTTAACCATCGGACACAATAAATTCTTGCCCTTAATTTTAAAAGTATTTTAATGTGGTTTGTTTTATCAAACCACTCTAATTTTCGTCATTGCGAGGAGGCTAACCGTCTTTTGGTTGGACGACGTGGCAATCTCTATTTTAACCAATTCGTTATTCTAAGGAGCCCGGTGTTTTAACCGGACGACGTGAGAATCCCATCTTTTAAAATTTTTTATGAAGAAGAAAGTATAAAAAAGATGAGATCCTCACGGCTTCTGAATGCGAAGCCTCAGGATGACGGAATAAAGAACTCATCATCCTTTGCTGGGGAAATTAGGTGTTTTTTGGTTGGCTTTGAATTACCTTAAAGAATTCCTGATTGATTGCTGCTGGTTTAGCATAACTCATAACGATGTAGAGAAGGGTTGCAATAATCATTGTCCAAACACCCGGCCATAATCCCCAGGGTTTCCAAGAGGAAAATTGAAGAAAAAGAGAGATACCAGCACCGCCCAACATGCTCGTTAGAGCTCCAAAAGCGCTACCTTTTGTCCATAAAAAGCCGCCAATTGTTGATGGAACAGTTGCTAATAATCCAGCTGACGAAGCAACGGAAAGAATAGCAATTAGATTGAATCGTTGAATAGCAAAGAGATAAATCCCAAACCCTAAAATTAAAATAAACCAACGGGCAATCGCCAGCTGTTGCTTTTCAGGAATTTCTCGCCGAGCACGAACAATATCTCGAACAAACATCGAGGAGATGGTTAACATCACCGAGTCGATGGTTGAAATGGCCGCTGAGAAAATTCCGATGATCATGAGTAAAACAATCATTGGGGGAATATTGAGCTGGGCAAGCAAAGTAGGAGTAGCTTGGTCGGGGTTGGAAAGGCCGGGAAATAACAGAAGCGCACAAAATCCTATAAGAATAGTAATGAGGGTATACACCAAACCATAGCCGAGAAACCCACTAATCATTGATCGCATTTTGGAGAGCGAAGAAGGAACAAATAGTCGTTGTGAGACTTGGGGGTTGGATATGCTGAAAAAAAACCAAGGGAGAGATAAACCTAAAAAAGTTTGAAAGCTAAAATAGCCGTTGCCCGGAACCGATAACCAAAGAGGATAATTTTTCTCGATTTGATAAAGAAAATTGTTGAATCCTCCTAAAAATTTCCCTATGAGTATGAAAATAAAGATAATTGAACTGATTAGCATAACACCGGCTTGTAAGCTATCGGTTGTAGCTACCGAGCGAAGTCCGGCGATTTCGATCCAAACTAAGGTAATTATGGTGGTAAGGAGAGCTCCCCATAAGAAGGGGATTTTTCCATTGGATAAAGTGTCCAATAGATATCCAATTCCCATTAATTGGATTGAAGAATAAGGAATAAGAAAAATAAGAGAAATCCATGCCGATAATGCGCCTACCTTTTTATTTTGGTAACGAGTACTCAGCAATTCGGCAGGGCTCACGCAATTATAATGTTTCCCAGCTCGCCAATAAAAGGGACCAAAAAGAACTGCCCAAAAAAGTCCAGAAAGGTAAATGAGTTCAAAACCGAGTGCTCCAACTCCACCTTTATACGTTAACCCGGCTAAACCTAGAAGCATAAATGCACTATAGGTTGTGGCACTATAGGAAAGAGAAGAAATATATCCCTTTAATTTTCGATCAGCTAAGAAATAATCCACCACTCCTTTTGAGCTACCACGGTGAGAGAGAAAGGCAATGAGAGTTCCCCATACCATATAGACAATAATGGCGATCCAAATTAGTTCAGTCTTCATTTTTCCAGAAACCCATCATTTTCGCCATAAGATATATAGCGATTAAAGCATATCCAATCCAGAACAAGAAACTTCCATAGAATTTATGGACTTTTTGCAGAAAAGTAAAGGGAATGAGATAGGCAAGTATAACCAAAGGTATATAACCCATGATATATTTTTTCATTGCCTTCCTCACTTAGTTTGATATGATCGTGTTTTATTCCTACTATTTAAGCATAAAAAGGTTTAAAATCATAGAGAATTCTTATAATATAACAAATTTTTGCTTATTTTTCTAAATCCTTTGTAGGGGCTTGATTCATCATGCCCACATCCTAATCCGTCATTGCGAGGAGCGTCTTATGCGACGTGGCAATCTCTGCCACCCAGTTTGTCATTCTGAGGAGTCCGGTGACTTTGACCGGACGACGTGAGAATCTCATCTTTTTCAATACCACAATTCAACACATCATAAAAGATGAATCATGAGATTGCCACGACCTCAAAAAACGAGGTCTCGCAATGACGAGTAAAATTCCCCTCCTCCGGAGGGGCAAGGAAAAAAAGAAGTTCCCCATTTCAAAAAGGGGTTAGGGGGATTTGAATTATTCCTGTTCCGTCATTGCGAGGAGCGTCTTATGCGACGTGGCAATCTCATTTATAGGGATCAGTGAGTCGTGAGAAGTGAACCGTGAACCGGATAAAATAAATAAAGCTTTGATAAAAAGACAATATGAAATTTTTTATAACTTTCATCTTAACCAGTAAAAACCAAAAAGTACCCTCCCCGCCGAAAGACGGCACCCCTCCACGGAGGGGAATTGTTGACTTATTCCCTCATTGAGGGTGTTAGAGGGGTGTGCCTTTCTCATTTTATTTTGATTACTTTTTTACTCATACCTGTATTTACAGGATAGGAAATTAAAAATTCATTAAGAGATTGCCAAGACCTCTAAAAACGAGGTCTCGTAATGACGGATTGAGTGGATAAGATCCTCCTCACGACTTCATAAAAAGAAGCTTCAGGATGACAGATTAAAGGCACCCTCCCCGCCGCGAAAGCGGCACTCCTCCACGGAGGGGAATTTTAAATTTATTCCCCCTCAATGGGGGAAATTCATTTGATGGTATTTACAGGCCAGAAGTAACAATAAAAATGAGTTGTTATTTAAATTAAAAACCCTTTATTGTACAATATGGGTTAAAATGATTAGGTAAAAGGCTTATGAAAAGAAGTGTTTGTTTGCTCTGTTTGGGCGCTCTGGGTGTCGCTCTTACTTTTATAGCTTCATTTATCCGGATTCCTATACCATCACTACGATGGTATTTTCATTTGGGTGATA